>CAXTTP010000050.1:12505-12985 GCA_964247195.1 uncultured Sphingomonadaceae bacterium | reverse complement strand
CTGATCGCGACCGCCTATGGCTGGCAGGCGACCGGCAGCACGCTCGCGACGCTGCGCTCGATCGTGCATGCGCTGCGCGGCTGGCCGACGCCGCTGGGCGCGGCGATCAACACGTCGGGCGGTATATTCCGCAACGGCGCCTGCAGCGATCCCGCCGCCGCCAACCAGCTCGATCTGGTCGGTCGCCAGGTCCACCAGTTCGCCAAACTCCGCCTGATCGATCCGGAGGTGACCGAGACTGGTCTCTCCTAGCCGGCGCGGCCCAACGGGAGGTCGAGCAACGGCCTCGCGTTCGCGAGCCGAGCGGGTCAGACGAGCTCGAGCGCCACCGCGGTCGCCTCGCCGCCGCCGATGCACAGCGCCGCGACGCCGCGCTTGAGCCCGCGTGCACGCAGCGCCGCAATCAGCGTCGCCATGATCCGCGCGCCGCTGGCGCCGATCGGATGGCCCAGCGCGCAGGCGCCGCCGTTGACGTTGAGC
>CAXTTP010000050.1:0-12495 GCA_964247195.1 uncultured Sphingomonadaceae bacterium | reverse complement strand
GATGGCAAGCTCGCGCATCGCGATCATCGCCACGACCGCGAACGCCTCGTTGACCTCGAACAGATCGACGTCGCCCACCGACCAGCCAGCCTTAGCCAGCACCTTGCGGATCGCCGGGACCGGCGCGGTCGTGAACCGGCCGGGTTCGTGGGCGTGCGCTGCGTGCGCGACGATCCGCGCCTCCGCCGACAGGCCGAGCCGGTCGGCGATGCCGGCGCGCGTCATCACCAGCGCGGCGGCGCCGTCCGAGATCGAGGAAGCGTTGGCAGCGGTGATCGTGCCGTCCGCCGCGAAGGCGGGCTTGAGCGAAGGGATGCGGTCGGGCCGCGCCTTGCCGGGCTGTTCGTCGACGGCGACCTCGCCGGTGCGGGTGGCCACCGCCACGATCTCGCTGGCGAAGGCGCCGCCGGCGATCGCGGCGTTGGCGCGGGCCAGGCTCTCGATCGCGAAATCGTCCTGAGCGCCGCGGGTGAACTGATATTCGCGCGCCACTTCCTCGGCGAAGGCGCCCATCAGCTTGCCGGGCTCGTAGGCGTCCTCGAGCCCGTCGAGGAACATCGAGTCCTTGACGACGTCATGGCCGATCCGCGCCCCACCGCGATGCTTGGGCAGCAGATAGGGCGCGTTGGTCATGCTCTCCATCCCGCCGGCGACGACGATATCGGCGGATCCGGCGGCGAGCGCATCGGCCGCGAACATCGCCGCCTGCATGCCCGAGCCGCACATCTTGTTGACGGTCGTCGCTTCGACCGAGTTGGGCAGCCCGCCGCCCATCCCGGCCTGCCGCGCCGGCGCCTGGCCAAGCGCGCCCGACAGCACGCAGCCCATGTAGATGCGGTCGACCGCGTCGGCGGCAACGCCGGAGCGCTCGACCGCGGCACGTACCGCAGTGGCGCCGAGCGCGGTGGCGGGGGTGCCGGCAAGCACGCCCTGGAAGGCGCCCATCGGCGTGCGCGCGAAGGAGGAGATCAGGATCGGATCGGTCATGGCGCCCCCCTGCCCCGAAAGCGCATCCTGGGCAACCCTCGTCGCGTGTTCGACGGGGGCGCGACGGCGATTGCGGCACCCTTGCGAAGGGGGTAGAATCACGTTCGCCGCGGCTGTCCGGCCCCGGCGCGTCTCTGAGGGGGGACAATATGACGACCGTGGCCGATCTGCTGGCCATGTCCCAGCAGCAACTCGACGAGCTGTTCACCGCGCAGGAGGCGGGACCGATCCCGGACGGCGAGGCCAGGGGCACCGCGATCATCGCGCCCGGCACCAGCTTCTCGGGCGACATCGCGAAGATGATCAATCTCTTCGCCTGGCAGGGCAAGGTGTTCGACGCCGGCGCCGGCGTGCTGCGCAACCACATCCTGATCATCGGCATGAAGGCGATCATCGCCAAGGTCTACAAGGGGCCAAGCTGGCTCGACCAGAAGGAGTGCATCGTCCTCGATTATTCGGAGACGTCGATGATCGCGCACTGGGTGCGCGACGAGATCCGGATGATCCAGCCCGGCCTCTATCTCGGCAAGGTATATTGGGGCGAGAAGCGGCTGATAGATTTCGCGCTGGAATTCTGACGCGGAGGTGCGGCCAGGGTGACGCCGCAGGACGAGTTCATGATCCTGGCGCCGCTGCGACCCGGCGCGGCGGACGCGGCCCGGGCGCTGATCGCGTCGATGACGCTCGCCCCGGGCCTCGCCGATCCGACCGATCCGCGCTTGCCGCTCGGCGAGTTCGACACGCTGCACGTCGCGCGCATGCTGGTCCTCGACGATCCGACGCTCGCCGATCGCGGCGACGGCTTCGCGCCACCGCCCTCGCTCGCGGTGATGGGGTTCTGCGACGGCGCGGCCGAGGCGTTCCTGCCGGTGCTCGCCGCCCGCGGCGACGCGGCGCTGCGCGCGCTGTTCGCGCACTGCGTCGGCTTCGAGGAAGGTTCGGACCTGCTCGGCTGGATGCGGGCGCACCGCGTCAAGCCTTCGATCCGCTACGTCAACTGGCTCGGCCGGACGGTGCGGCAGGTGCGCGAGGAGGCGGCGCTCCACGCCGTGCTGGCGACGGCGCTGGCGAGGCTTGCGCCGGGCGAGCCGGCCGCGATCGAGACCGCGCTGCACGACGCCGTCACCGCGAGCGGGCTCCCCCTGAGCCCGGAGGCGTCGACGCCGCCTGCTTGGCGCATCCGCGAGCTTCTCCACTTCTTCGCTTTACCTGTCGCGGCCGCGCTGCTGCTGGTGCCGTTGCTGCTCGCATTGCCCTTGCTGATCGTCGCGCTGCGGTCGCGGGAGAGGCGCGATGCGGTGATCGTGCCGCGCCCTTCGCCGAAGCGGCTGGCGATGCTCTCGACCTATGAAGACCATGACGTCACCAATCCGTTCAGCGCGATCGGATCGCTGAAGCCCGGCCGCTTCCGGCTGTGGCTGACGGTCGCGATCCTGTTCGCGGTCGACTGGACCGCCCGCCACATCTTCACCCGCGGCCGGCTGGCGCGGGTCGGCACGATCCACTTCGCGCGCTGGTCGCTGATCGACGGTGGCCGGCGGCTGTTCTTCGCCAGCAATTACGACGGCAGCCTGGAAAGCTACATGGACGACTTCATCAACAAGGTGGCGTTCGGGCTCAACCTCGTCTTCTCGAACGGCATCGGCTATCCGCGCACCGACTGGCTGGTGATCGGCGGCGCGCGGCGCGAGCAAGACTTCAAGAGCTTCCTGCGCCACCACCAGATGCCGACCGACCTCTGGTACAAGGCCTATCCGGGCCTCTCGACCTATGACCTCGCCCGCAACGGCCGCATCCGCGCCGGCTTCGAGCAGGGCTTCCTGGACGATGCGGCGCGGCGGCGCTGGCTGGCGGAGATCTAGCGATGGGAGACCGGCCCGAGCGCGGCGACATCCAGGCACTGGTCCGTACCGGCTTCGGCTCGCTCGCCGCCTGCTTCCTGCTGCTGCGCGTCGCCGACCGCCGTGCGGCACGGGCGTGGCTTGCCGCCCTGCGTCCGGCGAGCGCGGCGGAGATCGACGGCGGCCAGCTCGATCGCGCGGTCCAGATCGCGTTCACCGCACCGGGGCTCGCCGCGCTCGGCGTGCCGGTCGACGGCTTCTCGCCCGAGTTCCAGCAGGGCATGGCCGGCGATCCCGGCCGCTCGCTCCGGCTGGGCGACGTCGATGACAACGCGCCCGAGCATTGGCAATGGGGCGGCGCCGGCCGCGAGCCGCATATCCTGCTCATGCTCTATGCGGTGCCGGGTACGCTCGACGCCTATGTCGACGAAACGCTCGCGGCGCTGGGCGAAGGCTGCACGCTGGCGGCGCGGCTCGACAACTGCGAGGAGGTCGGCCGCGAGCCGTTCGGCTTCGCCGACTGCGTTTCGCAGCCGGCGCTCGACTGGTCGGGCACGCGCGAGCCCGGCGGCAGGGCCGATCAGGGCTATACCAACCGGATCAGCGCCGGCGAGGTGCTGCTCGGCTATTCCGACGAATATGGGCTGGTCGCGGATCGGCCGCTGCTCGATCCGGACGCGGCCGGCGCGGAGGTGCTGCCGCAGGACGATGGCGGACGCGGCGATCTCGGCCGCAACGGCAGCTATCTCGTGCTCCGCCGGCTCGCGCAGGACGTGGCCCGCTTCTGGCAGTGGACCCGCGAGGCCGCCGGTCCCGGCGGCGCTCTGGAGCTTGCCGAGGCGATGGTCGGCCGCCGCATGGATGGCCGGCCGCTCGCCGGCCTCCATGCCGCCGACATCCCCGGCGTCGACGATCCCGCCACCAACGGCTTCACCTATGCCCGCGACGCGGCCGGACAGGTCTGTCCGTTCGGCGGCCATATCCGCCGCGCCAACCCGCGCAGCGGCGACCTGCCTGGCGGGCCGCTCGGGCCGGTGGCGGCGCTGCTGGCCACCTTCGGATTGACGGGCACCGCGCAAGGCGACGCGATCGCGTCGACCCGCTTCCACCGCCTGCTCCGCCGCGGCCGCGCCTACGGCCAGCCGACCGACGTGGCGCGCGCCATCGCCGGCGAGGATCACGGCGGCGCGCGCGGCCTCAACTTTATCTGCCTCAATGCGAGCCTGGTCCGCCAGTTCGAGTTCGTGCAGGGCGCCTGGCTCAACAATTCGCGCTTCGCCGGACTGTCGGAGGAGGCCGATCCGCTCACCGGCAGCCGCGCCCCCTTCCCCGCCGGACATCCGACCGACCGCTTCACCCGCCCTCGCGCCTCCGGACTAAGCACCCGCTTCGAAGGATTGCCGCGCTTCGTAACGGTGACGGGCGGCGGCTATTTCTTCCTGCCGGGCCTGCGCGCGCTCCGCTTCATCGCCGGCGGCTAGCCGAGGATCAGTCGAACATCTCGTCGCCGGTCGGCTCGACATGGGCCTCGCCGTTGCCGCGCTGGCGGAACTCGGCAAGCTCGCGGTAGAGCCGCGCCCGCGCCCGCCCCTGATTTCCGAGCGGGCGATGTTCGGGGAGGCAGTGCCACGGGTTGAAACGGAGCGCCCTCGCGAAGGCGAGCTGGCCTGGCGTGTCGAAGCTCTGGCGCGGGATGCGGAGCGTCGCGACCGGAATACGCGGCGAAAGCTTCTCGGGCCAGATCACGCCGGCATGCTCGATCGGCATGCGGTAGGCGTCGGTCTGGAGCTGCGCGCTCATCTCGAAGTCGACGTCGCCCTCCGCCAGCGTGCGCGCCATCGCCTCGCGCAGATAATCGTCGGGGGGCCGCAGCGGCAGCCGCGGCACGCGCTTGGCTACCTTCACCAGCGGCCGGAAGGCGTATTGCATCGCCTGCCCCTCTCCCAGCAGATAGGGCACGGTGCTGTAATAGGGCTCGCCGAGCGGGTTGCCCTGCGTCTTGGTCCATAGCCCTTGCATGATCCCCTCGCCGAGGTGGGGATCGAACGGGTTGAGGAAATGCCAGATGCCGAGCTCGCGCTTGCTCCATTTCTGGAGGCCGACATTGGAGTGGAGGTCGAAGGTCGTGAAGGTCGGCGTGCAGACGGCGAGGAAGTCTTGGGTATGCGCCTCGTCGTCCATCAGCTTGGCGCCGTCGACGCCCATCACCTTCACCGAGAAGCTGAGGAAGCCGACATCGTCGATGTCCGGCTCGATATGCGGCCCCGGCCCGGAAAAGCGCACCCAGGCGCGATAGCGGCGCGGGCTCGCGAAGAGGCCATGGCGGACGTGCTCCGGCAGGTTGTCATGGATGGTGAGCTCGGCGCGGACGAGCGCGTGGGTCTTGGTGTTGCCGGCGCGCTCCATCCGGCCCGGCGCGAAATCCTGGACGAGATGCGCGCGCATCGTCGCGATGATCGCGTCGAGCTCGGCTTCCTCTTCGGGCCGGATCTTCTCCTCGGCCAGGCGCAGCCCCTCGTCGCGGCGGCGCAGGTTGATCAGCCACTGCACCAGTCCCGCGATCGGCGGCCGCAGCAGCGCATCGAAGGCGGGGCGGAAGAAGGGATCGAAGCGCCGCTCGAACCTGAGCAGCGCCTGCAGCAGGCGGTGCAGCCAGGCGAGCCTCATGCCGCCGCCAGCGCGGCAGGCGCGTTCGCGTCTTCGAGGATCATGTCGGCGGCCTTTTCCGCCGCCATGTAGATCGCGCTCGCGATGAAATAGCCGGGAATGCGCGGGAAGATCGAGGCATCGGCGATGCGCAGGCCGGTGACGCCGTGGACGCGCAGGCGGCCGTCGACCACCCCGCCCGCGGCGCGATCGCCGATCGGGCAGGTGCACGAGGCGTGGTGGCCCCAGGCATTGTCGCGCACCCAGGTCGCGAGCGCCTCGCCTTTGACCCGCGACCCCGGCTCCAGCTCCTCGGCGACGATGCCGGCCGCGATCAGCGGGGCGGCGGTGGCGCGCGCCATCTCGACGCCCGCGACGACCGCATCCAGATCCCCGGCCCCGCCCTCCTCGAAATAGCGGAAGGCGACGTGCGGCATGTCGCGCGGCTCGGCCGAGCGCAGCGTTACCCGGCCGGCGCGGTTGGCGGTACGCGCCTTCAGCACCGCCCAGCTGAGCTTGTCGTCCTCGGCGGCGAGCGCGCGCGAATAGCCGCTATAATAGCCGTCGAACTTGCCGATCAGCGCCATCAGGAACAGGTCCGCCTCGGCGAGCGCCGGATCGGAGCGGCGGGTGACGGCGAGCGCGGTGCCGTTCGAGATGTACATGCCCGATCGGGCCTTGTTCCACAGCCCGGCGATCGGATCGCTCGCGTCGTAGAGCGCGCCCTGCAACGCCGCCCAAGGCGCCGCCATGCGGTAGACCACCGCGACCTCGTAGCGATCCTGGAGGTTGCGGCCGACGCCGGGCAGGTCGACGACGGTCGCGATGCCGTGGCGGGCGAGTTCGGCCGGATCGCCTATGCCGGAGAGCATCAGCAGCTGCGGCGTGTTGAACGCGCCGGCGGCGAGGATCACCTCGCGCCGGGCGCGGACGGTGCGCAGCTCGCCGGGAAGGTCGCTGGGGGCGCAATGGGCGCGGTAGAGCTTCGCCCCGGCGCGATATTCGACGCCCGCCGCGCGCGTCCCTTCGAAGAGGATGCGGACCGCCAGGGCGTCGAGCAGGATGCGCAGCCGCCCCGT
Source organism: uncultured Sphingomonadaceae bacterium (assembly GCA_964247195.1). Lineage (GTDB taxonomy): Bacteria > Pseudomonadota > Alphaproteobacteria > Sphingomonadales > Sphingomonadaceae > JAQGLK01. Next base: position 5,942 of record CAXTTP010000050.1, on the reverse strand, counting down.
GGCCTTCGCGGCGGCCAGCACGCGATCGCGCGCGCCGTAGCGGCAATGGCGGTCGGTCGCGACGGGCACGTAGCAGACCGCCTCGTCGCCGTTGACTCGGGCATCGTTGGGGTCGCCGGCGGCCTCCGCCTCGTCGCCGAGCGTGTCGGCCAGGTCGGGGATGGCGGCGATCGCGGCCGCCGCGCCGCTGCGCATCAGGGCGATCAGCGGGTGGTCGCGGAAGGCGGCCTTGGGCATCGCCACCTCGACCGGCAGCCAGCCGTTCCAGCCATGGCCGGTGCGGTCCAGGCCCAGCTTCGCCAGCCAGCGGTGGAGCGGTCGGTGGCGGCAGTTCTCGATCCGCCGCCAGTAGCGCTTCATCGCCGCCGCCGACCAGCCGGGATCGCCGGCCGCCGCCGCGACGCGCTCCCAGTCCGACTCCTGTGGCGCCACGAAGATCATGGCGTTGTGCGCGGTGCAGCCGCCGAGCGTGCCGGCGCGCGGATAGAGGACGCCGCCGGCCTCCCGCTTCCAGTCGCGCGTGGCCTGCGCCGGATCGTCGTAATGGTCGACCCGATAATTCCACGCCATCGCCGGGTTCTCCGAGGCGAACGGGTGGAAGGCGGGCACGTCATAGTCGCAGGGGAAGCGATCGCCGCCGGTCGTGCGCGGGTCGCCTCCCGCCTCGATCAGCACCACCGCCATGCCGGCCTCGGCGAGCCGCGCGGCGAGTGGGCCGCCGCCCGCCCCGGAGCCGACGATGACGTAATCGCATTCGATGCTCGGCTGCGGCGGCGGGTCGACCTGCGCCATCACAGGGTCTTGAGATACTCGATCAGCGCCCGCTTCTGCGCGTCGGCCAGCACCGGCTGTTGCCCCCATGCCTTTTCGTCCGGCGTCAGCCCGGTTTGGTCGTTGAATTTGGCGGTGCCGAAATAATGGCCGCGGTTGACGACGTAGTCCGGGCATTTGCTCAGCGAGAGCAGGGTCGGCCGGAGGCCGGCGAAATGCTCGCGAAGCTCCGCATCCGACGCTCCCGGCGGCGCGGTGGCGAGTGCCCGCTTGATGTCGACCAGCAGCTTCAGGATGCGGCCATAATGCTGGGCGATGACTCGCGGATCCTTGCTCTCGGCGAGCGGCTGGAGGCTGGCGAGCAGGTTCACCGGCATGCCCTGTGGGATCGGGCCGATGCGGATATCGCCCTTAGCGTCGACCAGCTGATCGAGCGCGCGCTGCTCGGCAGAGCCGGCGGCGCCGGGCAGCGCCGGCACGAACGTCTTGGGGATGAACAGGTAGCTGCGCGCGCTCGTCCGGTCGATCACGCCTTCCACCTTCTGCCCGAGCTCGGCATCGCGCTGGCGCTTCTCGGGCCACAGTATCTGCTCGATCGACGCGTTGAACGAACGCATCCGCCCCGCCACCGACGGATCGGAGACGAACGGGCCGACGCTGTTGTTGAGCAGGAACGGCGCGGTGGACCACAAGGAGGTGAGCGTCGGCGGCCGCGTATAGCCGCGCCCACCCGCCGGCATGCGATAGGTGTGCCAGCCGGCGGTGAACGGATCCTGGAAGCTGATCGTGCCGACGCTCGGTAGCGTCTTGTACGATTCCGAGGAGAAATTGTCCCAGATGTTGCCGCGCAGCGCGTTCGACGCGAGCGGGCTGCAGGCGTTGGTGCGCAGAAGCGTATTGGGGATGCGGACCTCGCTCGACAGGTAATTGTGATCGAGGAAGTCGGGCCGGTCGACGATCCGGCGCATCGCCTGCTTGAACTGCGGCGTCTGCGTCCACTTCCACCAATTGCCGAAGCATTGCAGGTAGTTCGGGCCGATGCAGTCGGCGATCCGGGCATTCGCCGGCGGCTCGGGCGACTTGCTCGAATGACAGCGCGCGCAGGTCTCGGCGAACACCTGCCGGCCGAGCGCCAGCGTCGGCGGGGGCGCCGCGACGTAGCTCGCGCCGCCGGGAACCGTCGCCAGCCGGTCGGGCCGCCCGGCCTTGAGGAAGAACAGCGCGGTGGCCGGCGTCCCCGCCTCTGTCGCGCGCCAGTAGGCCGAGTTCTTCTCGGCGACGGAGATCTCGATCGGCGTGATCGGTTTGCCGCCGGCGACCGGGTTGAAGTGCCTGAGCCACTCCTCGCTGAACAGGCCGATGTTGAGGTATACGCGGTTGAGCGCGCCGAGCGCGCCGACCGAGTCCGAGCCGTCCTTGAGGACGTGCGGGGTGCCGACCTTGTCGGGCTTGGTGAAGAAGGCGGTCAGCGGCCCCTTGTCGACATAATCGTTGAACTGCTTGTTGTTGAGCCCGCCGCCGGCCAGCGTCTCGTGGCCGAGCCGGCGGCCGACGTCGAGCCGGTCGCCCAGGCTGTAGATCGCGTTCATCGTGCGCGGATTGTTGATATTGTCGGTCGAGACCAGCGAGGTGTCCATCGAGCCCGGCCGGAACGTCTTGACCCACTGGTACATGAAGCTCGCGGGGTCCGGCTTCCAGAAGAACAGCCGGTCGACCCACATATATTGCGCGCCGACGGTCGAGCTCAGGTCCGCATATTGCGGGTTGGCCGGGTCCTTGGGCGGATGGCTCGGGCTCGGGCCGACATGGCAGAAGCCGCACGACATGCCGACGCGCCAGGGCCGCACGAGATTGGGATCGGTGTAGTAGCGCGCGTCGCCGTAATAGCGCTTCGGATCCCATTTCGCCGCGGCGGCGGCATCGAACGCGGGGTTCGGGAACAGGCGCAGGCCGACGATGCCGGACGGGTAGCCGTAATAGGAGCCGACCGGGAGCGGCTTGCCGTCGGGCAGCATCGTGCCGCGCGCGCCGATCTTCACACCTGGATATTTCGCCTCGTCCGCGAACGGGTCGGGCGGGCAGGCGGCGCTGCGGACGTCCAGCCAGAGGCCGAAGCGCGGATCGGGCGCGATCGGGGCGGAGAAGCAGGGCTCGTTGACGAGACCCAGCGTCTCCCAGCGCAGCGCGCGGCGGTTGGCGCTCGCCGGATCGGGCGCGACGATCTTGAGCAGATCGAAGCCGCCGAAGGTGGGGCGCGACATCTTGTCCCAGAAGCGGTCGTTGCCGCCTGACCAGACGATCCACATGTTGCGGCCGGCCACCTCGCTCCGGTCGAGCGGGATCGCCCCGTCCATGTCCTTGAAATAATCCTCGGTGGCGTGGTGGAAGTGGCTCTCGTCGAGCCCGGCCACCGCCGCCTCGTCGCGGACCTCGTCCCTGGCGCCGGTGCCATGACAGGCAGCGGCGAGGAACAGCGCCGCGACGGTCGCCCAGCGGAACAGCAAGCCTGCGGTCACCAGGTATCCCCCCCTCGTGCCGCCCGCGTTCCTTTAGCACCGCGCGCGAAGGCGCAGCCGAAACCGGGCGTCGCAGAGCTTCCGCCAAGTCGCCTATCGCGTCAAGCGAAGTCGCCGGCCAAGCCCGGCCAAGTCACCGCGCGTTTCGGCGCAGTATCCGCCGGAAAGGCTCCCCAGCAGTGGTTCTCAGGCGAGCGCGCCGACCACGCCCACGCTGTTGCGCCGGAGTGCCGCCAGTACCGCAGCGACGATCGCGTCGGCGTCGAGCCCGGCCTCGCTATATTGCGCCTCGGGCTTGTCCTGGTCCTGGAAGCGATCGGGCAGGCGCAGCGTGCGCAGCTTGAGGCCGCCGTCGATCAGACCGCTGTCGCTGGCGAGCGTCAGCACGTGCGCGCCGAGGCCGCCGATCGCGCCCTCCTCCACCGTCACCGCGACCTCGTGGCCGACCAGCAGGCGGCGGACCAGCGCCTCGTCGAGCGGCTTGGCGAACCGCAGGTCGGCGACGGTCGCCGAGAGGCCCATCGCGTCGAGCTGGTCGGCGGCCTTCATCGCCTCCTCGAGCCGCGTGCCGAGCGACAGGATCGCCACCTTCTTGCCCTCGCGGACGATCCGGCCCTTGCCGATCTCGAGGCGTTCCGGCACCGCCGGGATCGCCACGCCGGTGCCGTTGCCGCGCGGGTAGCGGACCGCGATCGGCCCGGCATCGTGCAGCGCCATGGTGTGGACCATGTTGGTCAGCTCGGCCTCGTCGGCGGCGGCCATCACGACGAAGTTGGGCAGTGTCGCCAGATAGGTCACGTCGAAGCTGCCGGCGTGGGTCGCGCCGTCGGCGCCGACCAGCCCGGCGCGGTCAATGGCGAAGCGCACCGGCAGGTTCTGGATCGCGACATCGTGGACGACCTGGTCGTAGGCGCGCTGGAGGAAAGTCGAGTAGATCGCGCAGAACGGGCGCATTCCCTGCGCGGCGAGGCCGGCGGCGAACGTCACCGCATGCTGCTCGGCGATGCCGACGTCGAAGGTGCGGTCGGGGTGCGCGCTCGCGAACCGGTCGAGCCCGGTGCCGGACGGCATCGCCGCGGTGATCGCGCAGATGCGGTCGTCCCGGTTCGCCTCCATGACCAACGCGTCGGCGAAGACGTTCTGGTAGGCGGGCGGCCCCGGCGGCGCCTTGGCCTGCACGCCGGAGACGACGTCGAACTTCTGCACGCCGTGATATTTGTCCGCCGCCGCCTCGGCCGGCGCATAGCCCTTGCCCTTCTTGGTGACGACATGGACCAGGATCGGCCCCTCCTCGGCATCGCGGACGTTTTCGAGCACCGGGATCAGGTGATCGAGATTGTGGCCGTCGATCGGGCCGACATAATAGAAGCCGAGCTCCTCGAAGAGGGTGCCGCCCATCGCCATGCCGCGCGCGAACTCGTCGGTCTTGCGGGCGGCGGCATGGAGCGAGGTGGGGAGCCGGCGGGCGAACTTCTTGGCGATCTCGCGCAGGCCGAGGAACGGCCGCGACGAGACGATCTGGGCGAGATAGGCCGACAGGCCGCCGACCGGCGGCGCGATCGACATGTCGTTGTCGTTGAGGATCACGATCAGCCGGTTGCCGGCGGCGCGCGCATTGTTCATCGCCTCATAGGCCATGCCGGCGGACATCGCGCCGTCGCCGATCACGGCGATCGCCTTGCCCGGCTTGTCGGCGAGCTTGTTGGCGACGGCGAAGCCCAAAGCCGCGGAGATCGAGGTCGAGCTGTGCGCCGCGCCGAACGGGTCGTACTCGCTCTCCGAGCGCTTGGTGAAGCCGGAGAGGCCGCCGGCCTGGCGCAGCGTACGGATGCGATCGCGCCGGCCGGTGAGGATCTTGTGCGGATAGGCCTGGTGGCCGACGTCCCAGATCAGCACGTCGCGCGGCGTATCGAACACGTAATGGAGAGCGACGGTGAGCTCGACCACGCCGAGTCCCGCGCCGAGATGGCCGCCGGTGACCGACACCGCCGAGATCATCTCGGACCGCAACTCGTCGGCGAACTGGCCGAGCTGTTCGGGAGCGATCCCGCGGAGAGCATCGGGGGTCGCGACGCGATCGAGCAGCGGCGTGGCGGACTGGTCTGACATAAAGCGGACTACCTTCTTGCAGACCACTCCCTATTGCATTCCGCGGACGAGGTGAACCGTTACGAAGCGGCATTGCTTGCCGATAATTTCTCAGTCAGCGGGTTGCTCCCGGTCCCTTCACGCGGTCGCAAGGCCGGCGGCAGGTTGCGGCGCGAGGTATGCGGGGCTAGGCGCGGCGGCATGCTTCTCGCCCGCCCCGCCAGCCCGCGCCCGGCGCCCCGCGCGATCGCGCGCTGGCTGCTCGCGATCGCTGCGCTCGTGTTCCTGATCGTGATCGTCGGCGGGATCACGCGACTCACCGAATCCGGGCTGTCGATCGTCGAATGGAAGCCGATCCGCGGCATCGTCCCGCCGCTCGACGCCGCGCAGTGGCGGGCCGAGTTCGACGCCTACAAGGCGATCCCGCAATATCGCGAGATCAATGCCGGGATGACGCTCGCCGGCTTCCAGCACATCTATTTCTGGGAATATCTGCACCGGCTGCTGGCGCGCGCGATCGCGACCGTGCTGGGGATCGTGCTGGTGGTCGCCTGGTGGCGGCGCGCG
>CAXTTP010000049.1:0-13641 GCA_964247195.1 uncultured Sphingomonadaceae bacterium | reverse complement strand
GCGCTGCTCGCCGCCCGCGACGACTGGCGCGCGGCGCTTGCCCGTGGCATCGGCGCGGCCGTCGCCTTGCGCAGCGATGCCGCGCTCGCCATATCCGGCGGTCATGTCGATGCCCAGCACCCCTAAGCGCAACAAGGCCGCCTGCCCGCTCTGCGGCAAGCCGCCGGTGCCCGCGCACCGCCCGTTTTGCAGCCAGGGCTGCCGCGATCGCGACCTGCTCGCCTGGCTCGGCGACGCCTATCGCGTTCCCGGCCCGCCGGCCGATCCCGACGATCTCGAAAGCGGCATGGACGGGCTGGACAGGGGTTCGCCCGGCCCTCTATAGGCGCTCGCTCCAACGCGCCCGTGCCCAGGTAGCTCAGTTGGTAGAGCACGTGACTGAAAATCACGGTGTCGGCGGTTCAATTCCGTCCCTGGGCACCATCCCCTTCAAAGACCTTGACTGCTTCCACCGGTTGCTCTGGTGCTGACCTAACGACTTTTCTCGTTGCGGATCATTGGGTTCACGGCAGGCGGATAATCCACGGCATCGGGAACATAGCGTCAGATACGCGCGTACCACGTCCGCACCTCGCGGGATTTTCAGCCATGCCCATCGAACGTCACGCCACCGCGAGCGATATGCGCCGTCCGCTCTTCGCCGGCCTGATGACCTTTCCGGCGGCATGCTTCATCATCACGCTGATCACCGACATCGCCTATGCACGGTCCTACAATGTCGCATGGGAGACATTCTCCGTCTGGCTGCTGACGATCGGACTGCTCGTTGCCGTTCCCTTCGTGCTCGTCGGCCTGTTCCAGGCTTTCGTGCAGGGGCGCTGGCCGACGATGGCGCTTCGCATCGGCTATGCGGTCGCGCTGATCCTGTCGGTCTTCAACGCCTTCGTCCATAGCCGCGACGGGTTTACCGCGGTGGTGCCGACCGGGCTGACGCTCTCGATCCTCGTCGCCGTCGTGCTGCTCGCGACCTGGGCCGCCGACTTCGCTGCGGCGCGGAGGGTAGCGGCATGAGCAAGCGGAGAGTAGCGATGCGCAATCGGTCCCTCTTCTCGATCGCGGCACTGCCGGCGCTGGCGCTTGCCGCCTGCCACACGCAGATCGCCGGCCCGGAGAGCCAGTACGGCCCCAACCCGACGCTGCCGGAGCAGCACGAATATCTCCTGCCGCCGATGAAGACTGCCGCCTCGGCGCCCTGGAAGAACGGCGAGGCGCCGACCGCCGGCCCCGGGCTGAAGGTGCAGGGCTTCGCCACCGGCCTGATCCACCCGCGCTCGATCTACGTCCTGCCCAACGGCGACGTGCTGGTGGCGCAGAGCGACGGCCCCAAGCCACCGGTCAACCGGCCCAAGGACGTGGTGATGGGCCTGATCCAGGCGCACGCCAAGAGCTTCGGCCCGAAGGCGCCGAACAACATCGTCCTGCTGCGCGACACCAATGGCGACGGCATCGCCGACCAGCGCACGGTGTTCCTCGACCATCTGCGATCGCCGTTCGGCATCGCGCTGGTCGGGAACGACCTCTACGTCGCGAACACCGACGCGATCGTCCGCTATCGCTACACGACCGGGCAGACGACGATCACCGGCCCAGGCGTGAAGCTCACCGATCTGCCGGGCGGCCCAATCGACCACCATTGGACCAAGAGCCTCGTCGCCAGCCCGGACGGCAGCAAGCTCTATGTCGGTGTCGGCTCGAACAGCAACATCACCGAAAACGGCATTGGCGCCGAACTGGACCGTGCCTGCATATGGGAGGTCGATCGGGCGACCGGCGCGCACCGCCTGTTCGCCACCGGCACGCGCAACCCCAATGGCCTCTCGTTCGAACCGGTCACGCACAAGCTGTGGGCGGTGATCAACGAGCGCGACGAGCTCGGTCCCAATCTCGTGCCCGACTACATGACATCGGTGCAGGACGGCGGCTTCTACGGCTGGCCATATAGTTATTGGGGACAGCATGTGGATCCGCGCGTGAAGCCTGAGCGGCCCGATCTCGTCGCCAGGGCGATCGTGCCCGATTACGGGCTGAGCAGCCACGTCGCGCCGCTCGGCATGGCCTTCTCGACCGGCGCCGCGATGCCGCCCCGCTATCGCGGCGGCGCGTTCGTCGGCGAACATGGCAGCTGGGATCGCGATCCCATGAACGGCTACAAGGTGATCTACGTGCCCTTCGCGAACGGGCGCCCAGCGGGCAAGCCGGTCGACGTGCTGACCGGCTTCCTCACCGGCGGCGACCAGGCCCACGGCCGCCCCGTCGGGCTCGCGACCGATGATCGCGGCGCCATCCTCGTCGCGGACGATCTCGGCAGTGCCGTGTGGCGGATCAGCGGGGCTGGCGGTTGACCTAGCGGGTCGAAGTCACCGCCTAATCCGGGTCGGCATTCAGCGCATGTCGCCGATCGGCCTCTTTCCACAGGCCAACACCGGTCGCGACAGCGCCGGGTTCGTCACGAACGCGGGGTCGGTCAGGGCTTCGAGAAAGGCCACCAGCGCATCGACTGCGGGCTGGTCGAGGCTCGCGCCCACGGCATGCCGGCGGATCGCGGCCGGCAGGGTAGCGATCGAGCCATCGTGGAAATAGGGCGCGGTGAGCGCCACGTTGCGGAGCGGAGCGGTTCGGAAGCGGCCGTCGTCCTCCTCCCGCTTGGTCACCTCGAGCAGGCCGCGGTCTTCCGCCTCCGGATCGGGGGGCACGATCGCGTAGAATTTGCCGTCCGAGAAATTGGCACCGCTGTGGCAGCTCGCGCAGCCCTTGGCGAACTGCGCCGCGCCGCGCTGGGCCAGTGGCGACAGCGCCTTGCGCTCGCCGCGCGCGAAGGCGTCATATGGCGCACCAAAGGAGACGAACGTCCGCTGAAACGCGGCGATCGCCTTGGCCGTCGTGCCGAGATCGATGCGCCCGCCGCTGGCGGGAAAGGCGGCCTTGAACATTTGCCGGTAGCAGGCATCCGCCGCGAGCAGGGCGATCACCTCGTCCGGCCGGGCCGCCATCTCGGCCGGCTTGTTGCCGAACAGAGGGGTATCCAGCTGGGCTTCCAGCGTGCGGATGCCGGGATCGTGCCAGGTCAGCGGCGCGAGCCAGGCGACGTTGGCGAGCCCGGGCACGTTGCGCCGCCCCGGATTGCCGCCGATGCCGGGCTGGGTGCTGTTGGGGCTGGCGAAGGCCAGGTGCTGCTGATGGCAGGTCGCACACGACATCGTGCCACCGACGGAAAGTCGGCCGTCGTAAAATAGACGCCGCCCGAGCGCGACCTTCGCCGCGCTCATCGAATTATCGGACGGCACCGCCGGCGCGGCGATCCCCGCAGGCAGTGTCCAGTGCCAGGCCGGCACCTGCGCGGCCGCGGCGGTGGCGAAGATCGCAAGCAGGCCAAGGCTGAACGCACGGATTTGCATCGCGCGCTTATCTCCGCCCGCGCCGCACGAGGCTAGCGAATGTTTGGCGCATTGACAGGCGCGCCGGGCGCCTGCGCGACCGCCTAATAGGCGCGGGCGATGGCGAACTCGACCGCCTCGATCAGCGCGGCCTTGGCCTGGCCGCCGCCGATACCACCGAGCGCGTCGATCGCGCGCTGGCCGTAGAGGCGCGCGCGGCCGAAGGCATCGTCGATCGCGCCGCAGTCACGCAGCAGCTTCGTCGCATGCGCAAGGTCCTCGTCCGAAGTGCGGCGGCCCTCCATCGCGTCGGTCCAGAACCGCTTCTCGGTCTCCGATCCGCGCGCATAAGCGAGGATCACCGGCAGCGTGACCTTGCCGTCGCGGAAGTCGTCGCCTTGGCCCTTGCCCATCGTCTCGGCGTCCGAGGCATAATCGATCGCATCGTCGACGAGCTGGAAGGCGATGCCGAGATTGCGGCCATAGGCGTCGAGCGCCGCCTCCACCTTCTCGTCGCGTTCGGCGACGACGGCGGCGATGCGGCAGGCGGCGGCGAAGAGCGCGGCGGTCTTGGCGCCGATGATCTCCAGATAATGCTCCTCGCGGGTATCGATGCGGCGCTGGGCGGTGAGCTGGTCGACCTCGCCTTCGGCGATCACGGCGCTGGCCGCCGACAGGATGCGGAGCACGCGCAGCGATCCATCCTCGACCATCAGCTCGAACGCGCGGCTGAACAGGAAGTCGCCGACCAGCACGCTCGCCGAATTGCCCCAGATGATGTTGGCCGTGCGCCGCCCGCGCCGGAGCCCGGAACCGTCGACGACGTCGTCGTGGAGCAGCGTCGCGGTATGGATGAACTCGACCGAGGCGGCGAGCTTGTGGTGCCGCGTGCCGCCATATTCGAGGAGGTGCGCGCAGGCGAGCGTCAGCATCGGCCGCATCCGCTTGCCGCCGCCGGCGATGAGGTGGCCGGCCAGCTCGGGGATCAGCGGTACGTCCGACTGCATGCGTGCCAGGATGACGCTGTTGACCTGGTTCAGGTCGGCAGCGACCAGCGCCATCATCGGATCGAGCGAGGGGGCCGGGCCGCGGCGGAGGGGCGTAACGGTGGCGGTCATGACGGCTGGCGATGTGGGCCGCCCGCCCCGCAAAGGCAAGCGGGTGGCTTGCGTCGGGCGTCATGTCGCAACAAAAGGCAGGCCCGCTTGCCCTCTTAACGCGATTGGCCGAAAATGACCGACGAGACGCTGACGAGCTACCGCCGGAGCATCGACAATATCGATGCCGCGCTCGTGTTCCTGCTCGCCGAGCGCTTCAAGATCACCCAGACGGTCGGCCGCTACAAGGCCTCCGCCGGCCTGCCGCCGGCCGACCCGGCGCGCGAGACCGCGCAGATCGAGCGCCTGCGCGATCTCGCCCGGTCCGCCGAGCTCGATCCGGATTTCTCCGAGAAGTTCCTGCGCTTCGTCATCGACGAGGTGATCCGCCACCACGAGCGCGCCCGCGACGGCGCCTGAAGCCCGAAAGGCCGCCATGACCGACACCCTTCCCGACCGGCTCTGCACCAATCCGCGCAGCCCCTTTTACGATCCCGCGCCGCTCGGCCGCGGCATCGGCATCCTCCTCAACGGCGAGGAGAAGCATAACGTCGACGAATATTGCGTGAGCGAGGGCTGGATCCGCATCGCCGTCGGCAAGGCGGTCGACCGCAAGGGCAACCCGATGACGATCAAGCTGAACGGCACCGTCGAGCCCTTCTTCAAGGACGGCTGACCGGGTGCGTCCCGTCGGGCCGGGTGAATGCGGTGGCTGCTTGCGCCCAATGTCGGACATTGCGCTCTACCCGGATCGAAGCCAGAAGCGGACGCAGAAGCATCCGGCGTCGTATGATCTCACGATTTAATCCACAAAGGACATCCTCCCGCGCACCCGCCTTCATGGCTGGCGCGCTCGCGCCACTAGGACTTGGTGTAACGCTCATCGCTGCCTTCCTTGTGGTGGCCGCTCAATCGGGGGCGCCTTTCAGCCAGGCAGGACCTCTCGCAACAGCGATGCTGGTGCTACCCGGAACAATGTTAATCGGCTCGCTCTTTGCGTTTCCCATCGCCGCTGCTCTGGTCATTTCAATGACATGGCTGATGCGTCGCACGCGCTACGCCGATCACCTACTGGCTTGGGCGCTCGCTGGTCCGCTATTCTCGATGCCTGCTTCGCTCGTGCTTTGGTCGTTCGATGCGCCACGCACGATCCCGATCGGCTTCCTGTCGGGGCTATCACTTGGCTTGGTCGGGGGCCTGGCCGCAGGCGTGAAGCGTCCGTGTCGCAATCAACCATATTCGATCGTCTAGTTGCGACCTCGCCCTACCCTTAAGCGGACCGGGCGCTAACCACACCAGAATCAGACGCGCTTCACGCCGCCGCCGGCAGCCGCAACCGCGCCGCCAGCCCGGCGAGATCCTCGCTCTCCTCCAGGTGGATCGTGCCGCCGTAGATCTCGCCGACGTCGCGGACGATGGCGAGGCCGAGGCCGGTGCCGGGCTTGCCGGTGTCGAGCCGGGCGCCGCGCTCCAGCACGTTGGCGCGCTGCGCCTCGGGGATGCCGCGGCCGTCGTCCTCGACGAGCACCTCGACATAGCCGGCCTCGCGGCTGACGGTGACGAACACCCGGCCCTGGCCATATTTGGCGGCGTTCTCGATCAGGTTGCCGAGCAGCTCGTCGAGATCCTGCCGCTCGACGAAGACCTCGGCCTTGCGGTCGCCGGCGAGATCGATGGTGACGTGCCGGTACATGCGGCAGACGGCGCGCTCGACGGCGGTGAGCGACGGCCAGACCTCGCTGCGGGTCTGCCCGGCGCCGCGCCGGCCGACGGCGCGGGCGCGGGCGAGATGGTGGTCGACCTGGCGACGCATCGTCGTGGCCTCGCGGATCACGGTCGCGGCGAGGTCGGGGCTTTGCGCGGTCGCTTCGTTCATGATCACGGTGAGCGGCGTCTTGAGGGCATGGGCGAGGTTGCCGGCGTGACGCCGCGCCTCCTCGGCCTGGCGCTCGTTGTGAGCGAGCAGGTCGTTGAGCTCCTCCACCATCGGCGCGATCTCGACCGGCAGCCGCTCGTCGACCCGGGCCCGGCCTCCCTGCCTGACCGCGCCGATCTCGCGCCGGATCTTGCGCAGCGGCCAGAGCCCGTACATCGCCTGGATCGCCGCCATCAGGATGAGGCCGAGGCCGAGCAGCGCGAACGAGCGGACGAGGGTCTGGCGCAGCACCTTGATCTGCTCGTCGAGCGCGTCGCGCGTCTGCGCCACCTGGAAGCGCCAAGTCGTCTGCGACAGGGGCAGGCGGATGTTGCGCTCGACGATGCGGAGCCGATCGTCGCTGAACTCGCCGCTGTCGTAATAATGCACGTCGCTGCCGACGAGTTTGTCGATCCGCAGGCGCCGGTCCCACAGCGACCGCGACGGGAACGAGTCCCGGCCGGGGCCCGAGACTTGCCAGTACACCCCGGAATAAGGCTCGAGGAAGCGCTGGTCGCCGAGCAGGCGGTTGAACCGGACCTCGCCTTCCGGACCGATCTCCGCCGACGCGATCATCGCCGTCAGCACATATTCGAGCTGGGAATCGAAGTTGCGGGTGATCGCATCCTTGAGCACGCGATCGAGCGCGACGCCGCCGCCGAGCAGCAGCAGCACGATCCAGAGCGCCGCCACGCCGATCATCCGCCGCGTCAGCGAGCCGGTGGTTGCGCGGGCCGCAGCGCCGTCGCCGCGATTGCGGCCGATCCGGATCGGGCGGCCGAACAGCAACCGCAGCATGTTCAGCGGCACGAGCCACCAGCGTTCGGCGGGGGCCGCTGCCGGCTGGTCGCTCACCGCGCCCGCCATAGGCTCAGGCAGGATCGTCGAGGCTGTAGCCCAGGCCGCGGATGGTGGTGATCACGTCGGGGCCGAGCTTCTTGCGGATGCGCGTCACGAACACCTCGATGGTGTTCGAATCGCGATCGAAATCCTGGTCGTAGATATGCTCGATCAGCTCGGTGCGGCTCACCACCTTGCCCTTGTGGTGGAGGAGGTAGCTGAGCAGCTTATACTCCTGCGCGGTCAGCTTCACCGGCTCGCCGGCCAGCGTCACCTTGCCGCTGCGGGTATCGAGCCGAACGTCGCCGGCGATGAGCTCGGAGCTGGCATTGCCCGAGGCGCGGCGGATCAGCGCGCGCAGCCGGGCGATCAGCTCCTCGGTCTGGAAAGGCTTGGCGAGATAGTCGTCGGCGCCGGCATCGAGCCCAGCGACCTTGTCCGACCAGCTGTCGCGCGCGGTGAGCACGAGCACGGGCACGTCCTTGCCCTCCTTGCGCCAGCGGTCGAGCACGGTCAGCCCGTCGATCTCCGGCAGTCCGAGATCGAGCACGATCGCGTCATAGGTCTCGGTCGAGCCCAGGAAATGGCCGTCCTCGCCATCGGTCGCGAGATCGATCGCATAGCCGGCGCCTTCCAGCGTCGCCCGCAACTGGCGGCCGAGATTGGGCTCGTCCTCGACGATCAGCACGCGCATCATAGTCTCCCTCTGGCGCCGGCCGCAGGACGCGCCGCCGGCTCGCGAGCGTCAGTCGCCGGCCCGGCCGATGATCGCGCCGGTACGCCCGTCGACGTCCACCCAGATCACCGAACTGCCCCGCATGAACTTCAGGCGGTAGCGATCCTGATCGATGATCTCGGGACCGATATAGCGGGCGCCGCCCATCCGCGGAACCACCATGCTCTCGATCTCGGGAAGCGAGCGGAGCTGGCCGGCGCGGTGCGCGCCATAGGCCTGATCCTCGTCGTGCGGCTTGACCGCGTCGGCGCCGGAAGCTCCCGCGGCTGCGACGGCTGCCAGCAGCAGCGGCAGAGGGAAATTCTTCATCGGCATAGGGTTGTGGCCTAGGGCGTAGGCATTGAATAGGCCATGAACGCTCCTCGCTCCCCTTCTTGAGGCACTGTTGCCGAATGTCCGCACCCGTTCTTGCCTATGAAGATCTCGGCCTGGTCCAGGGCTCGGGTTGGCTGTTCCGTCAGCTCGACCTCTATATCGGCGCACGCGACCGGCTCGCGCTGATCGGCCGCAACGGCGCCGGCAAGACGACCCTGCTCAAGCTCCTGGCCGGCGACATCGAGGCCGACGAGGGGCGACGGACGATCGTGCCCGGCACGCGCGTGATCCTGCTCGAGCAGGAACCGTCGATGGCCGGCCACGCGACGCTGCGCGATTTCGCGCTAGCCGCGCCGGACGCGCCGGCGCGCCACGAGGTCGACGCGATCGCCGACCAGCTCGGCATCGACCTCGGTCGCGACGCCCAGACCGCATCGGGCGGGGAGCGGCGACGCGCGGCGATCGCACGCGCGCTGGCGCAGGCACCCGACGTGCTGCTGCTCGACGAGCCCACGAACCATCTCGACATCGCCGCGATCGACTGGCTGGAAACGTGGCTCGGCCGCTTTGCCGGCGCCTTCGTCGCGATCAGCCACGATCGCACCTTCCTCACCCGCCTCACCCGCCAGACGCTATGGCTGGATCGCGGCGCGATCCGTCGGGCGGAGATCGGCTTCGGCGGTTTCGAGGCGTGGACCGAGAAGGTTTATGAGGACGAAGCGCGCGGCGCGCAGCGGCTCGACGCGCGGCTGAAGCTGGAGGAACACTGGCTTCAGCGCGGCGTCACCGGCCGCCGGCGCCGCAACCAGGGGCGGCTCGCGAAGCTCCACGAGATGCGGGCCGAGCGCGCCGCGATGCTGGGTCCGCAGGGCACCGCCAACCTCGCCATCGGTGCCGATGACGTGCGCACCAAGACGGTGATCGACGCCGAGCACGTCACCAAGCGTTTCGGGGACCGCATCATCATCGGCGACTTCTCCTTCCGGGTAACGCGCGGCGACCGGATCGGCATCGTCGGCGCGAACGGCGCCGGCAAGACGACGCTGCTCCGGCTTCTCACCGGCGAGACCGCGCCCGACGAGGGCACGGTGAAGCTGGCCAAGACGCTGGCAGGCGTGATCATCGACCAGCAGCGCAGCCTGATGGCGCCCGACAAGCGCGTCCGTGACATCCTGGCGGATGGCGGCGACTGGATCGAGGTGCTCGGCGTCAAGAAGCACATCCAGGGCTATCTCAAGGAGTTCCTGTTCGATCCTGACCTGGCCGACGCCAGGGTTGGCACACTCTCCGGCGGCGAACGCTCGCGGTTGCTGCTCGCGCGCGAGTTCGCGAGGCCATCGAACCTGCTGGTGCTCGACGAGCCGACCAACGATCTCGACCTCGAGACGCTCGACCTGCTGCAGGAGGTGATCGCCGACTATGCGGGCACGGTCCTGATCGTCAGCCACGATCGCGATTTCCTCGACCGGACGGTGACGGTCACGCTGGGCCTCGACGGATCGGGCAAGGTCGACATCGTCGCCGGCGGCTACGAGGATTGGGAGCGCCGTCGCGTTGCCCGGCCCGAGGCGAGAAAGGCGTCCCCGTCCAAGCCGGAGGCGACGGCGGCGCCGAAGGCTCGCACGAAGCTCAGCTACAAGGACCAGCGCGACCTCGATCTGCTCCCGGCCGAGATCGAGACGCTGGAAGCCGCCATCGCCCGCGACGAGGCGGCACTCGCGGATCCCGACCTCTACGCCAAGGATCCGGCCGCGTTTGATCGGCGGATGCGCGCGATCGACACCGCCCGCGCGCGCAAGGAAGCGGCGGAGCTGCGCTGGCTGGAACTGGCCGAGATGGCGGACGCGCTGGGCTAGCTGGCGTCCGCAAAGCGCCGGGCGATCATCGAGGCGGCGAGGATCGCCGCTACCGCGACCAACCCCCCCACCAGCATGTCCGCCAGATAATGCGTCCCCTCAACCGGCGTCGCCAGCAGCATCGTCAGGTTGAGGAGCGTGATCGGCCAGCGCAGCGACCGGCTGGACCAGGCGGCGGCGATGTAGAGGACGCCGCTCGCGGTGTGGAAGCTCGGCGCGCCGACCAGCCCATGGAGCGCGCCGAGATCGATCTCGTGCAGCTGGCTCGTCCGGAGCGCCACGATAAGCTGCGACTGGTAGAGTGCGCTCACCGGCAGATAGAGCCGCCCGGAATGCCGCATCAGCTCGAACGGCCCGGCCGCCGGCAGCAGCGCGAAGAGGGCCAGGGTCAGCACCGCCGCGAGCCAGAAGGCGAGGATGAACTGCCGCGCCCGTGCCTTCCGCCCCGTCCACGCGAAATAGCCGAGCAGTACCGCGGGCGTCAGGAAGATGCTCTCATAGGCGGCGCGCTCGAACGGCTGCACCAGCGCATGAGTAGACACGAAGCCGTACCAGGCCGACCAGTCGAAGCCCAGCACGCGATCGATCGCGGCGAGCGCGACGTCGGCAAAGCCCCGGCTGTCGGCAGCGACCGGGTAGGCCGCGACCGCGCCGAACAGGCAGACGGCGACGAACAGGCTTACGTATTCGGCGGCATCGCGCGCGATGCACGGCAAGCCGGAGCGGGCGTCGCGGAACCTGCACAGGACGACGCCGGCCACAGCGGCGTAGACGCCGAGCGGCGCCAGGATTTCGGGTTCGAGATGGAGCGTCAGGCCGGCCAGCGCGATGAGCAGGACGACGCCGGCGAAGCTCAGCAGCAGCGGCGGCAGCAGCCATCCCATCGGGATCGCGCCGACCGCCACGGGCGGGACGGCGGTGGGGACGGCAAACGGCGCGACGATCGCGCGATCATGCAATGTCCCGGCGATCTCTCCGTTCGACGCACTGACCGGCACGCAAAGATCCTTAGCCCGGCAACGACGCCAAAAATATCCAGTCCTGATCGGCGGCTTCTCGTGAACGCGCAATGGCGGCGACATTAAAGGCCGCTCATGCTGGCGCGTCAGACGCTCCTCCCGTGCCGCCCGGCGAGCTCGGCGACATATTGCCAGGCGACGCGCCCGGAACGGCTGCCGCGCTGCGTCGACCAGGCGATCGCGTCCTGCGGATCGAAGTCGAGGCCCAGCGCCTCGGCATAGCCGCGCACCATCGCCACATAGGTCGGCTGGTCGCAGACGTGGAAGCCGAGGCTGAGCCCGAACCGGTCAGCCAGCGCAAGCTTGTCGTCGATCACGTCGCGCGGGTTGATCGGGCTGTCCTGCTCGCGCAGGTCGCGGGACACGATATGGCGGCGGTTGGCGGTGACGTAGAGCCGGGCGTTGCGCGGCCGCGCCTCGGCGCCGCCCTCCAGCATCGAGCGCAGCTGGCGCGGCGCCGGGCTCGCCTCCTCGAAGCCGAGATCGTCGATGAACAGGATGAACGCGCGCGGCACGGCGGCGATCGTCGCGAACAGGTGCGGCAGCCCTTCCAGCCGGTCGCCGGAGACCTCGACGAGGGCCAGTCCTGCGCCATCCCATTGCAGCGCGCCGACTACCGACTTGACCAGCGCCGACTTGCCGGCGCCGCGGGCGCCCCACAGCAGCGTATCGTGCGCGGCATGGCCGTCGGCGAGGCGGCGGCTGTTCTCCATCAGCGCCGCTTTCTGCGCATCGATGCCGGTCAGCAGGCCGAGCGCGAGCGGGGTGAAGGCGCGGGCGGCGGTGAGCGTATCCTCCCGCCAGACATAAGCGGGATGCGCCTGCGGGTCGGCAGCCGGCGGCGGCGGCGGCGACAGCCGGTCGAGCGCGGCGGCGATGCGGGCGAGCGGGTCGGCGGGATCGTTCACCCCGCCCCCTTAGACGAAGCGATCCAGAAAGCGGAAGCTACAGCTTCGCCAGCAGCGCCGCGGCACCGGCGCGATCGGCGAAGCCCGGTAAAGCGAGCGCCGCCTGCGTTTCGACACGCGCCTCGCCCTTGCGGCCGGCCGCGGCGTAGGCTTGGGCAAGATGCCAGCGGACGCCGGCATTGTCGGGAGACTGGCCCGCCGCCTGCTCGATCAGGGCGAGCCCGCGCGACGGATCGCGCCGCGTCGCGAGCAGCAGCCAGCCATAGGTGTCGGCCGCCGCCGGGTTGGCGGGGACGAGCTGATGCGCTCCCGCCGCCAGCGGCAAGGCGTCGGCCGCCCGGCCCGTCTGGTAATAGGCCCAGGCGAGATTATTGAGGAGCGCGGCGTCGCGATCGCCGAGCCGCCTGCGCAAGCCTTCGAGGATCGCGACCGCGCGATCCCACTGCCCGCTGGCCATCGCCAGATCGGACGCCAGCAACTGCCCGGCGACGCTCTGCGGGTTCTGGGCGAGGAAGATCGACAGCACCTGATAGGCGGCTTGGCCGCGCCCGCCGCGGCGGAGCACGTCGATCATCCGCAGCGCCACCGGCTCGGTGAAGCTGATGTTGGCGGCGCGCCGATATGCCTCCGCCGCCTGCGGATAAAGGTGCCGCGCAGCGTAGACGTCGCCCAGCACCATCAGCCCTCCCGGAGAGGCAGGATCGGCACGCAGCAGCGTCGTCGCCTCGTCGAACGCCTCTGGCAGCCGACCGGCGCGGATCAGCGCACTGGCAAGCGCGGCGCGCGCATCGCGATCGGCCGGGTCGGCGGCGAGCGCGCGGCCGAGATCGTCGATCGCCGCCGGATCGGTCGACGCGGCGACCTCGGCGTCCGGCAGCGGCATCGCGGCGCGATCGAGATAGGCCACGGCGCCGGCGCGATCCCCCTGCCGCTCCAGCGCGCGCCCGATCAGCGTCAGCGTATAGCTGTCGGCCATCGCCTGGTCGGCGACCGGCCGGAGCGTATCGACCGTGCCGGCATAGTCGCCGGCGCTCCATTCGGCCGCGGCGAGGATGCGCCGCGCCTTCAGATTGTCGGGCTGCATCGCCACGAGGCGGCCGAGGCTGTCGATCGCCTGCTCGGTATTGCCGGTCTGATAGTCGATCGCGCCGGACAGCAGCATCGCCGCCGGCACCGCGTCCATCGCCCCGGCGGTGCGGCGCATCAGCGACTGGGCGAGCGGGAAGTTGCGAGCCCGCGAGGCGAGCACCGCCTGGAGGTAGAAGGCGACGGGGTTGGCGCCGTCGAGCGCGATCACCCGCCGCGTCGTCGCCAGCATGTCGCGCATCCGGCCGAGATCGCCCAGCGTCGCCGCCTTCTCGAGCAGCGCTGCGACGTTCTCGGGATCGATCGCGAGTGCCCGGTCGAACCAGGGCAAGGCCGCGACCAGGCCATATTGGAGGCGGGCGAGTTCGCCCTTGAGCGTGAGCGCGTCGAGGTTGCGCGGCGCCAGCGCGACGGCGCGGTCGGCGGCCGCGAGCGCGCCCGCAGCATCGCCGCCGGTGGCGCGGAAGCGACCGACGTCCGCCCACGCTTCCGGGT
>CAXTTP010000048.1:0-13673 GCA_964247195.1 uncultured Sphingomonadaceae bacterium | reverse complement strand
GCCGAACAGGGTGCGGCCCCGGCTCCAGCCGCCGCAGCCGGCGATGACTCCGCCGATCTCCGCCACCAGATAGGTGCCGTCGGCGACGACCTCGCTATCGACGCCGAAGATGTGGGCGATCAGCGCCTCGATCTCCGCGTCGCTATAGTCGGATCGGCTGAGGCCGCGCGCCGATCGGGCGATCAGCGCCTCCAGCATCAAAATGTCGGCGCGGCACGCCTGTCGGATCGCCGGTTCCTGCCCCATCGCGTGGCGCTCAGTCGACCGCCACGGCGGCAGCCGGACCGGCGGTGAGCGCGGATCCCGCCGCGGCCAGCATCACCGCGCCGATCGCGAGCCACTGCAGCGTCGTCAGCGATTCGCTGAGGAAGGCGAGGCCGGCGAGCGCGCCGATCGCGGGC
This sequence comes from uncultured Sphingomonadaceae bacterium, assembly GCA_964247195.1. Lineage (GTDB taxonomy): Bacteria > Pseudomonadota > Alphaproteobacteria > Sphingomonadales > Sphingomonadaceae > JAQGLK01. The sequence goes on along the minus strand of CAXTTP010000048.1, from coordinate 13,272 downwards.
TCCGCGCTCATCAGCGTGCCGAAGGTCCGGGTCGGCAGGCGGGTCAGCGCGAACATCTCCAGCGAATAGGGAAGCGCGCTCGACAGGATCGCGACGACGAGTCCGTCGAGCAGGATCGGCGGCGCGAACAATCCGGCGCCGGCATGCGCGACGCCGATCGGGATCGTCACCAGCGCCGCGATCGCGGTGCCGATCGCGACCGCCTGGCCGCCGTGCGCGGCGCCGGCGCGCTGACCGAACAGGATGTAGAGCGCCCAGCCGCCGCCGGCACCGAGCGCGAAGGCGGCGCCGGTCGGATCGACGGCGTGGATCGAGCGGCCGATCGGCAGCAGCACGATCAGTCCCGCCACGGCCAGCGCGATCCAGGCGAAGTCGAGCGCGCGCCGCGAAGACAGCATCGCCACGGCGAGCGGGCCGGTGAACTCGATCGCCACCGCGATGCCCAGCGGCACCGTGCGGAGCGCGAGATAGAACATGAGGTTCATGGAGCCGAGCGCCACGCCGTAGCCGATCATCGGCCACGCCGTCGCCCGGCTGAGCCGCACTCGCCACGGCCGGAACAGGATCGCCAGCAACAGCGCCGCGATGCCGAGCCGGAGCGCGGTGATGCCCTGCGCGCCGACCAACGGGAACATCCGCTTGGCGAACGACGCGCCGCACTGGATCGATAGCATCGCCGCCAGAACGGCGACGAACGGCAGCAGCGGCATCCTCAGCTTTGCGGGCGCGGGCGCGGCTATGTCGGTCATCGGCGCTCCGTCGCGGCTGCTGGGAGGCGGCCATAGCGCGGCGCCGCCGCTTCCCCAAGCCGCCGTGGATCAGGCGGGGGGCCGGTGCGATGTGGCGCGCTAAAGCTAGCGCCATCGGGGCGATGCGCCGGCTGTATTCCTGGATGGCTCTCGAGCAGATGTTCGACCGGTGCCAGCCGACCCGGCGCCTTGCCTATCCTTCTCGGGAAGTGCAGCGATAGAAGCAGGCACTCGATCCAAGATCTAGGAACGGTTCGGCCGCGATGCCGCTCTTCACGAACTCGGCGAGCACCGCTGCGCGCTGCTCCGGTTCGCGGGATTGCACGAGAAAGCGATCGACGTCGATGATCGCGGTTTCGTATTCCTTGAGGCGGCCGAGGATTTCCGCCTTCGCCTCGGCGCTGCTGGTGAAGACGAGGTTGGTAGAGATCGCCCATGCCCGTCCGGGCTCGAGGTTCGGGGCCGGAAAGCGCGCGTTCAGCCAGGTGAAGCTGCCGGGCATCTCGGGCCAGCCCCGCCGAATGGCTCCCCAGATCGCCTCGCCGGCATCAAAACGGCGCCGGTCGCACTCCAGCGATACGGCAGCAACGCCGAGCCCCGCCATCAACCAGCCGAAATTGCCGAAGCCGCCCCCGATCTCATGGATCTGCGCGGGCGGCTGCGGCAGCCGGATGAGTTCTTCGGCGAGCCGCCGATCATAGTCGGAGAAAAGATCGCCACGGGCGAGGCGAACGCTGTAGAAATTGTAGCTGCCGGATTCTTCTGCGCCCAGCATCGCCAAACGCGAGCGGCCGGCGGGAACCGCGATACTGTTCAACCGGTTAGCAACGTCGTCCACGCGTGTCATCAAGGTCCCACCGTCATTCTGCGTCCCTGGAAAGAGAAGCGTTGCACATGTCGTTGGCCTTTGCCGATCGCGCCCGGAGGCGTGATCGAAGTGGCGCATGGCCCAACTTGGTCATGATTGCATGGCCCAACGCGTGAGATGATCGAAACCCCCGACACTCGATTCGCGGCAACGCTGATTCCCAGTCCCGGGATCCACGCGATTCCCCATATTGCCGCATTTCTGCGCGAGACACGGCGTATCCTGCCGCTCGGCGCGCGCCGGAGCTGGGCCGACAGCGTCGTCGGCTGGGGGCTCAAGCCGTCCGCCGAGCGCGCCCGCGCGATCGCTGTGGAACGCGGCGTGCCGTTCCTGTCGATCGAAGACGGGTTCGTGCGCTCGATCGGGCTGGGCGAGGCGGGCGCGCCGCCGGTCAGCCTGGTCGTCGACGATCTCGGCATCTACTACGACGCCCACCGCCCGTCGCGGCTGGAGGCGATACTGGCCGATCCGGCGCCGATGGACGATGCGCTGCTCGATCGCGCGGAGCGGCTGATCGCGCGGATCGTGGCGTCCGGCATTTCCAAGACCAACCTGTCTCCGCCGATGGTGAGCAAGCTCCCAAACGCGGGCGGCCGGCGGCGCGTGCTGGTGATCGATCAGACCTATGGCGATGCGTCGATCGCCGGCGGGCTGGTCGACGAGGGGGCTTTCGCGACGATGCTAGCGGCGGCGCGGGCCGACGAGCACGACGCGGAGATCATCGTTCGCCGCCATCCTGCGGTCGCGGCGGGGCTGAAGCGGGGCTGCATCCCCGAAGAGATGCTGGCGGGGACGACACGGCTCGAGCACGACTTGCGCGTCGCCGAGCTGTTCGGGCAGGTGGACGCGGTCTATGTCGTGACCAGCCTCGCCGGCTTCGAGGCGCTGCTGCACGGCCTGCCCGTCCGCTGCTTCGGTGCGCCGTTCTACGCCGGCTGGGGCGCCACGCGCGACGAGTTCGCGATCGCACGGCGTGGCCGGCCCCGCAGCGTCGCCGAAATCTTCGCGGCAGCCTATCTGCGCTACGCGCGCTATGTCGATCCCCTGACCGGGCACGCGACCGATGCCGAGACCGCGATCGAGCGGTTGCTGCTGTTCCGCGCGCATTCGGATGCCAATGCGGGGTTGAGTGCGGCTGTTGGCTTCAGCCGCTGGAAGCGCGGCGCGACCCGTCGGCTGCTGGCCTCGCCCCGGGGCAGGATCGAATTCAGCGACACTGTCGCCGAGGCGGAGCGCACGGCGCGCGCCGCAGGCGGCCGGATCGTCGTCTGGAGCGGCCGGGAGACTGCAGCGCTGCGGGCGGAGTTCGCCCGAGTGGAGGTTCCGGTCGTGCGGGTCGAGGATGGCTTCATCCGCTCGGCCGGGCTCGGCTCCGCGTTCAACGCCAGCGCCTCGATCGTGCTGGACGATCTCGGCATTCATTACGATCCGGCGCGTTTGTCGCGGCTCGAGCTTATCCTCGAGCGAGGGGAGACATGCAGCGCGACGCTGCTCCGCGCCCGCGCTATGCGCGACCGGCTCGTCGCCTCGGGCGTCACCAAGTATAATGTCGGGCGAGGCGCCGCGCCCGCCTGGCCGCGGGACCGGCCGGCGGTGCTGGTCGTCGGCCAGGTCGAGAATGATCGTTCGATCGAGCTCGGCTGCGCCGACATCCGCACCAACGCCGCGCTCATCGAGACCGTCCGGCGCGACCATCCGGATAGCCTCCTGATCTACAAGCCGCACCCCGATGTCGAGGCGGGGCACAGGTCAGGCGGAGTGCCCGCCAGCGTCATATCGGCCAACGTTGACGTGGTCGTACGGCGCACCGCGATCGCCGCATGCCTTCCTCATGTCGACCGGCTCGCCACGCTGACTTCGCTGGCCGGCTTCGAGGCGCTGTTGCGCGGATTGCCCGTAACCACCTACGGCGGGCCTTTCTATGCCGGCTGGGGGCTGACGACCGATCGCCTCGCCTTCCCGCGACGGACACGGCGCCTCTCGCTGGACGAGCTGGTCGCCGGCGCGCTCATCACCTACCCGCTCTACATCGATCCGAAGACCGGCTTGCCGTGCCCGCCGGAGCATCTCATCGAGGTTCTGGCCGCTGGTCGGCCCGGATCGCGCCTGGCCATGCGCTGGCGGTATCTGCGCGGGCTGATCGACGGCGTTCGCCGCGAGCCGGCCTGCTTCTAGCCGGGCCTCATCGCCACGGCTGGAGGCGATGCAGCAGCGACAAGGCGATGTCCGCGCGCCTGCGTAGGCCGCCCAGCGAATCGAGCCGCGGCAACCGCGCGCGGGCGAACCGGACATAGTGGCCGTCGTTGCCGAGATCGAACAACGGGTCCGGCGGAGCGAAGCCGACCTGGCGGAACATGCCGACGATCTCGTCGAACTGGCTAGCCGTCATCCGGCGGGTGAAGAGACGCTGAAGGTCGACGATGACGTCGCCGAACCCGTGCAGGCCACGGATGAATCGAAGCTGCTCGGCGGCATCGGCCGCGCCCAGCAGGTTAGTCACCAGCGCGACGGCATCGGCCATCCCCCAGCGCTCCACGGTCGCAGCCGGGAAGCGGCCGATGACGAACTCGACGCCCGTGTTCGCGCACCCGGCTGCATCGGCGATCGCGCGGGCCGTGGCAATCCGCGCGGCGTTCCGGTCGATGCCGATCGCCCGGAAGCCATCGAGAGCAAGTCGCGTCGTCAGCGTGCCGAGGCCGCAGCCGATCTCCCATATCGGCCGCCGCCGGTGGAACCGCTCGGCGACGACGCGGGCGACGGCGATTTCGGGCGAATGCAGGATCGTGCCCTCGATCCCCCGCGTCACGTAGAAGCCGGTCACGCCGGACTTCTCGCCGCCGAGTTCCGCCAGGCGCTCCGCCGCGATCCGCGAGGCGGCGCGATTGACCTGTTCGTCCAGCACTGTCGCGGGATCGTTGCCGGGGGCAGGGGGCCGGTCCGGCGTGGCAGGAGCCGCCTCCTTTGCCTCGTCGGCAACGGCCACGAAGGGCGCTTCACCGTGCGCGAGATCGTCGACCGAGACGATGGTCGCGAACACGTCGGGCGGACCCGCGACGGGCATCGCCGGACCGGGCGGGACGACGCCCGGGCGATGCGCGGCCAACGGCGGTGGCGGCACGATCGTCCCGTTCGCATCGCGGAACACGATCGTGGCGGTCATCTCCGCCGGCTCGCGGTCCAGCCCGTATAGCTCCGCGAACGGCGCGCGGCCGGGAACCGGCGGCCCGTTGACGATCGCGTCATAGGCTTCGGACGCGGTGATGAAGCTGACTTCGACGCCCGCCGCGTCGGCGGCGTCGAACAGCGTCCGGAGCTCGGCCTGGATCGCGGGATGCGCGTGCGGGAAGCGGCCGCCGCCCTCCTCGGTCCAATAGGCCGGCTGCATCGAATGGCCGTGCGTCTTCACGTAGAGCGTGCCGTCCAGGACGAAACCGTCCTCGGCATTTACCCGGCCGAAGCTGGTCGGGTCGGCGGCGCGCTTGATCGTCATCGGCGAGTGGATGTCGATCGAGGCGTGGCGGTGCGTCACCTTAGAGGCCCACAGGAAGAAGCGGTCCGCAGCCTCGCTTGCCGCGCCGGACGCGGCGATCGGGTCGGCGGCGGCGCTGTCATAGCCTTTCGGGCGCGCCGTCGGGTGGACGAGGTAAGGCTCGTCGACGCGCGAATCGACGTGCGGCCTGCCGGCCGGCTGCGTGAAGTCGCCGGCGCAGCCGTTGCGCATCAGTAGCTCGATCTCGCGCACGACGGTGCATTCGTCCAGGTCGGAGGCGTTCAGCGCCCAATGACCGTGGACGAAGAACCAGCGATCGAGTTCTATGTCCGCGTCGCGCCGCAGGATCTCGAGATTGAGGCGCACCGCGAGCTCGACCCGCGCGGCATCGAAGCTGCGCGCGTGCGGCGTCGCCAGATAGGTGCGCGTGCCGGGATCGCGGAGCGAGCCGTTCCACACGAAGTTCTCGTGGTGGAGATGCAGCTGGGTCTCGTGAGCGGACTGCGCGATCGGGCGGAGCATGCGCCTGCCGATCCGTTTGTGGGTTTCGGAGCGGGGCACGAAGCCGAGCTCGTCGTCCGGCGCGGCACGATAGAGCGAGCGCTCCTTGTCGACGACGAAGTTGATGTTCGACTTCAGGAACAGGGTCGAGCGGCGCGCGAAATCGAGCGGTTCGCAGGCGCGCAGGAACGCCTCGACGTCGTCGATGCCTCGCGCGAAATCCTCCTCCCGGCCCGGCACGTGGCGCCACGGCTCGAAGTGATCGGTATGCAGGTAGGCGAGGCGGCGGACTCCTCGCCGGCGAAGGGTCTCGCCGATATCCATTCTCTTGATCATTCCTTCGCTTAGCACGAGCGGGCAGGCTGCGAGAACTTTCCGGGCTATTCGCGCTGCCGGTGTCGATCCCGCTCAGGCTGGCGCATCTTCGCCCGATAGGCTAGGGAGATGTGCGGATGAGTATCGCGATTCTCCCAGCCTTTCCAATTAACTTGGGTTATCAAACCAAGCGCTTCACCGGCGCCTTGGCAACCATGTGGCGCGTGATCTTTGCGCTGATGATCCGCGAGTCGCGAACCCGTTACGGTACGTCCCGGATCGGCGCGGCCTGGGCGATCATCGATCCGCTGATCCAGCTCCTCGTGCTGTGGGGCGTCTATGCGATGCTCGGCCGGCATGTGCCGGTGCCCGCGTCGCTGCCGGTATTCCTTCTCACCGGCATCGTGCCGTTCGGCCTGTGGCGTGCGTGCGTATCGCGCGGGGCGACCGCCGCGTCCTCGAACGTACCGCTGCTCACCTATCCGCAGGTGAAGGTGATCGATGCGGTGATCGCGCGCACCCTGCTAGAGACGGCGGCAACGCTGATCGTGGCGATCGTGTTCATGATCGGCCTGCGCATCCTCTACAACGAGCCGTTCTCGAGCTATTTCGACGAACCGGCGCAGCTGATGCTGGCGCTCGCCACGCTGGAAGTCCTGTGCATGGGCTCCGCGGTCCTGAGTTCCGGCCTCACCCGGATGTTTCCCGTGTGGCCCGAAATCTGGGGGTACATGGGTCGCATCCTGTTCTTCACCTCGGGCATCTTCTTCACGCTCGACGCGCTGCCGAACAACCTGCGCGCTTATGCGATCTACAATCCGATGGCACATGTCATCGAATGGATCCGCTCATCCGCGCTGACCGGGTTCGAGAGCACGCATTACAGCCCGTTCCTGGTTCTCTCCGTCAGCTTCGTCTTTCTGTTCTTCGGGCTGCTGATCGCCTGGTTCATCGACATCACCGGAGAGCTAGAGGGAAGCCATTGATCGATGATAGCGTTACGCGGCATCGAAAAGCGCTATCGCGGCAAGGATGGACCGATCCCCGTGCTGCGTGGCATCAACGCCGACTTCACCCGCGGCGAGAGTGTCGGCCTGCTGGGCGCCAACGGGGCCGGCAAGTCGACGCTGTTGCGCATCATCGCCGGATCCGAGCGCCCGAACTACGGCAAGGTCTACAAGGATTGCCGCATCTCCTGGCCGCTGGGCTTCTCGGGCTCGTTCGCCGGCAGCCTCTCCGGCTCCGAGAACTTGCGCTTCGTCTGCCGGATCTACGGTGCGGATCCGGTCCGCGTGACGCGCTTCGTGGCTGACTTCTCGGAACTCGGACGCGCCATGAACGAGCCCGTGAAGGGCTATTCGAGCGGCATGCGCAGCCGGCTTGCCTTCGCCCTCAGCATGGCGATAGACTTCGAGGTCTACATCATCGACGAAACGCTGGCGGTGGGCGACGCGGCCTTCCAGGCCAAGTGCCACGAGATGTTCGAAGACCGACGGCAGCGTTCGGACGTGCTGATGACCTCGCACTCGATCGATATGATCAAGCAATATTGCACGCGCGCCGGCGTGCTTCGGGACGGATGCCTGACCATGTTCGACTCCGTCGAGGAAGCGGACGATCATTATATGGGACGCCAAACATGCTGACGATGCCCCAGCAGCCGGAATCGGCCGAGTTAACGCCCGCACGCGTTCTCCGCATGCCGACGGAAACACCCGGCGACACACCCGCCGAAACGGCGCGGGACACGACCGCGCCCGTTGAGGCCGAAGCGGATGTGCCGCCGCCGCTCGACATCGAGGAGCGACAGCGGCAGCGCGATGCGAGCCGCGATTGGCTCCGCAACATCTTCCTCATCGCGGTCGCGATCCCCACCCTCCTGTCGCTGTTCTATTATCTCCTGCTGGCGCCTTCGCAGTACGAGGCGAAGACCGCCTTCACGATCGAAGGGTCGAAGACGGGGACGCCGGACCTGTTGAGCGGCATCGGCATCCCGGCGATGTCGGATGCGTCGAACGACGGCCGCGTCGTCGTCGAATATGGCCGGTCCGAGGCGATGGTAGCGCAACTGCGCGCGCACAGTGGCTTCAACGAAGCCTATAGCCGCTTCACGCTCGATCCGTTCTCCCACCTCTCGCCGCATGCGGCGATCGAGAGCGCGCGCCGGTTCTGGGAAGGGCGAGCGGCGATCACTTACGATGCCACGGGCAACATCGTCACCGTCGTGGTGAAGGCCTATACGCCGCAGGACGCACAGCGCCTGGCGCAGGGCGTGCTTGACGGCAGCGCGGCCGTCGTCAACTCGCTCGGCAACGACGTGCGGCGGTCGGCGATCTCGCTTGCCGCGCGGGAACTGGCCACCAAGCGGGAGGATTATGATCGAGCCCGCCGCCTGGTGACGGAGCGACGCGGCGCCCGCAACGTAACCATGGATGCACAGGCCCAGCAGGCGGTCGCCACCGCCGGCCAGATCGATCAGCAGATCGCGAAGCTGCGTGCCGACCAGGCAGCGGCCGGCGCGATGTACCAGCCGGATTCGCCGCAGGCGCGCGCGCTCGATACTCAATTGGCCGCGCTCGATGACGCCCGCAGGCAAGCGATGTCGCGGGCGCAGGTCGGACCGGGGCAGTCGGTTGCGGCCGGCGACATCGCCAGCCAGACGGCGATGATGGACTATGAGTTCGCCCAGAAGAACTATTACGCCGCGCTGCAGGCGTTCAGTTCCTCGTCAAACCACGATCAGGCGGATCGGCGCTATATCGTCCCGTTCATTCCGCCGCTGCTGCCGGAGAAGTCGGACTATTTCTCGCGCCTGTGGAACGTGTTCGCCGTGGCGCTGGGCGCGGCAATGGTCGCCGGAACCGGGCTGCTCGCTTACGCCGTCGTGAAGGACCATATGGAATGATGTTGCGTCGCGCGTTCGCGCTTGGGACGGCCGGTGCTGCCGCGGTGGGGATGCTTGTGGCCGCTGTGCCGGGCACCGCGCAGACCCCGCCGATCGATCCGCCGCAGCCCACCGCCACCAATACGGAGGCGCTGACCGGCGCAACCTCGGCGGTGACGCTGCAAGAGGACCAGCGCCTCAGCCAGCCCGCTACCACGCTGCTTCAGGACCAGCGCAGCGGACGCCGCGCCACCCCGTTCGGTTCGGATCTCTTCACCACGACCGGTCCGACCGGGACCAGCGGCGTTCTCGATCCCAATTACGTGATCAAGCCGGGCGACCGGGTCTCGGTGACGATGTGGGGCCTGGTGAACAATTCGCAGGAACTCGCCGTCGATCCCAACGGCAACATTGTCGTTCCCGGTGCCGGTCCGGTGCACGTCAGCGATCTTCCTGCCTCGATGGTCGACGCCAAGGTCAAGGAAGCGGTCACCGAGGTCTATCGCAATACGGTGCAGGTCTATGCTGCGCCGGTTTCCGCCACCACGGTGCAGGTGTTCGTCACCGGCGCGGTGCGGCGGCCGGGCGCCTATGCCGGCGGCGGCAGCGATTCGGTGGTGACCTTCCTGCAGCGCGCCGGCGGCCCGGATCCCGACCGCGGCAGCTTCCGCAACATCGAGATCAAGCGCGACGGCAATACCGTCGCGGTCGCCGACCTCTACACCTTCCTGCTCACCGGCACGTTGCCGGACGTGCGCCTGCGCGGCGGCGACGTGATCGTGGTCGGCCCGCAAGGTCCGATCGTGTCGGTCACCGGCGAGGCGCGTGCGCCCTACAGCTTCGAGTTCACGGCCACTACCAGCACGGGCGCGGAGCTGCTTCGCGCCGCGCGGCCGCGTCCGGAGGTGACGCACGTCTCGGTGCTCGGCACGCGCAACGGCAAGCCCGAGAACCACTACCTGACGATCGCCGAGTTCGCGTCACTGCCGCTGATGGACAGCGACCGGGTACGTTTCGAGACGGACGCGAAGTCGGATACCTTCGTGATCCGCGTGGAGGGCGCCAACAACAGCCAGTCGAGCTACACCGTGCCGCGTGGAACGACGCTGGGATCGATCCTGTCGAAGATCGAGTTCGATCCCTATGCGGACCGCAGCGTCGTCCACCTGCGCCGCACCAGCGTCGCGCAAACCCAGAAGGAGCTGCTCAACGAGAGCCTCGCACGGCTGGAGAAGGCGATCTACACGACGCCGAACCCGACCCCGTCGGTGGCCACTTCGCGGGCGGTGGATACCGGCGGCCTCGAGACGTTCATCGAACGCGCGCGACAGGTGGTGCCGCAGGGCGTCGTCGCGCTGCCCGCCGGCGCCGACGCCAACAGCGTGCTGCTCGAGCCGGACGACGTGATCGTCATCCCGTACCAGAGCCAGGTGGTCGTGGTCGGCGGCGAGGTGAATCTGCCGCAGTCGCTGATCTTCTCGAGCGGCCACAATGCCGACGACTATGTGATGATGGCCGGCGGCTTCACGCCCCGTTCGAACCGTGGTCAGGTGCTGGTCATCCGGCAGGACGGCTCCGCCCATATCGGCGGGGCGGTGTTGCCGGGCGATCGCGTGCTGGTGCCGCCGAAGGTGGCCAGCTCGACCTTCGAGCTCGTCCGCGACGTCACGACGATCCTCTACCAGATCGGGATTGCCGCCGCAGCGGTGCTCTGAGCGCCGGACGGCGATATGGACGCGCGTCGCGCCATCAGTTCGCCGCACGGCGCGGGCGGCGTTCCCGACGGCGCGGCGCTGGCGGACATCGTCCGCCGCCGCGGCGTGCGCCGGGTCGCCTATTTCCACTGCGATCACTTCGAGCCGTGGCGCAAGGCACCGGGCAGCGCGTCCTTCGCCGAGAACGCGGACGATATCGTCCGCTTCGGCGAGGAATGCGCCGCAAACGAGTTCGCGCGCCGGCTGACCCTCTTCTACAAGCCGCGCCTCTATCAAGGCAGGGTAGGGCGCGACCGCGGCGTTCGGCTCGCGACGGCGCAGGATGTAATCGGCTTCGTCGATACCCCGCCGGCGCTTCGCGACGCGGCCGAAGCCGCGATGCGGACGCTCGTCGCGACCGTCGGTCACGAGTTCCAGGTCCACGTCCATCACGAGGGCTGGACCTACAACAGCTCGCACGAGGATCCAGCGCTGGTCGCGGCGTTCGCACGACCGGAGATCAGGGCGCTGGATACCGCCCGGTTCGAGCTCGGCCTCGGGCTCACGCTGGAAGCTATCCGCCGCGAGACCGGGCTGCCGCTCGATCGCTGGTTCTTCGTGCACGGCAAGTGGGCGCTGAACGGATCGGATCCAGCGGTGTGTCACATCGCCGACGAGATCGAGGTGCTGATGCGCACCGGCGCACGCGGCGACTTCACCTTTCCCGCCGGTCGGCGCCACGTCGATCCGGGGATCGAACAGCCTTATTTCGCGCGGCCGGTTGCCGCGTTGCGCGGCTACGAGTTGCCGGAAGCGGAGCCGGAGGCGGCGTTCGGCAATGCCGCGGCGGCGACCGCCAAGTTCTTCGTCTGGGCGTCCGCGATACGCCACGGCGGATCGTCGCTGGACCATTATTCCGACTGGGTGGTCGAGAAGCTGGCATCGCCCGAGCTCTTCGCGCGCGAGATCTTGGAGCTCAGCCACGTCGCCGGCGACACGCTATGGTTCAAGACGCACGGCCACTCGATGCACGCGCGCTACCGGCGCGAAGGGGAACCCGCGACATTTCCGCACGGGCATGCAGGCGTGCAGCGCCTGCTCGGCACCGTGTTCGATGCCGCGACGCACGCCGGTGCCGATGTCGAGTTCCTGACCGCGAGCGAAGTCTATGACCGGTTCACAACCGGGCGACCGCCACCCCCCGGAGGCTTCGCGCTGCCGCCTGCGGCGACGGCGACAATTTCCGCCGGCCCCGCGCCGGTGCTGCTCCACCGCGAGTTGGTGAACCGGATCGCGGTCGAAGGAATCCTCGCCGAGGTCGCGAAGGCAGGCGCCAACGGATCCGGCGCACGCCCCTATTATCTGCATCGCGCGCAACGCGGCGAGGTGCTGATGGATTATGAGTTGCGCATCGCCGAGGCGCTCGCGCGCGAGCCTGCGGGCATCGCGCGGATCGTGGAGGTGGGATCGGGCGCATCGCTCCTTCCGATGCTGCTGGCAGCGAACGGTATTGCCAGTTTTGGTTTCGATCGCGATCCGGCGCGCGTCGCGCTTGCATGCCGCCTGCGGGATCGGATAGCGGCGCGGATACCCGCCGCAGCGGCGTGCGTGATCGAGCTTGCCGCCGCGCCGGCGGCGCTGGAGGCGGTCAAGCCCGCCGATACGGCGCTCGTGTTCACGAACATGACGGGAGAAAACAGCGCGGAGGATCTGGCAGCGATCGTCACGCTCGCCGCGCGGTTCCGTGTCGTCGCGATCGATGCCTCACGCTTCTTTGCGGTGCGCGATGAGCGCGAGCAGGCGGAGCTGATCGGTTCGCTCGGCGCGGCGGGGTGGGGCGCACCTACACGCCTTTCCTCAGATCCGACCGAGACCTACTGGCTGTTCCGGCACCCGTGCTGACGCGTTCTTACAGGCGGTCGATCCATCCCGCCCCAGCCCTGCCGAGCGGGATCAGCGCTTCTTCTTGCCGTCGACCGCCCGTTGCAGACCGCCGCGGATCGCACGGGTGATGAGCTTGGCGACCATTCTTCCCACAGACATCGGGCAAATCCCTCACATGATTGCGGCAGGCGAGCGTTGCGCGCCGCATCGCTGCGTTGCGCCCATCCGGGTCGGCGCGTCAACCTTCGATACCCGGCCATGACGCTGCGGTCGCTTGAAGACCGGCCGTTCCGCGCCGTCGCCTCGGACCTCCCCAGAACCGCGCTCGCCTTCGCTTTCGACAGCGCCTACCTGGACCCGTTCAAGGTGATGATCGGCAGTCTGTTGCGGGCGGGAACGCTGCTCGATTGCCCGGTGCTCGTCTACACGGACGATCCCGGCTTGCTCGACGATCCGGTGGTGCGGCGTGTCGCGGATCGGATGATCCTTATCGAGGGCATCGCGCGGGAGGAGCTGTACCGGCTCGCGCGCGACAATGTCGGCCGGCCGGAGCGGGCCGACTGGAACCGCGGCACCTGCCTGAAATGGGCGGTGTTCGAGGAAGGCGAGACGGACCAGGTCTTGTTCCTGGACGTCGACCTGTTGTGCCTCGGCCCGCTCGAACCGCTGCTGGAGAGCTATCCGAAAGCCGACCTCGTCGCCTGTCCGCAGTTTCAGCGGCCGATGCTGCTCGACGATGAAGATCCCGTCGCGATGTCAGTGGCTTACGACCGGCTGCAGGCGATGATCGCGGGCGGCGCGCCCGCCGCATTCCGGCGGCGCGTGAACAGCGGCGTCATGCTCGCCCGCAAGCGGCTGCTGTCGGGCGCCTTCAAGGCGCGGTTGAT
>CAXTTP010000047.1:0-13805 GCA_964247195.1 uncultured Sphingomonadaceae bacterium | reverse complement strand
GGCCCGGCTGCATGCGCCGGGCGCCGGGATCGACCGGCTGGTGGTCGCGCTCGGCCTCGGCCTCAGCCTGTTTGCGACGCTCGCCGTCATCCAGACCAATCTCGCCGGCCAGATCCGCACCAGCGTGCCGGCCCGCGCGCCGAGCTTCTTCCTGCTCGACATCCCGTCGGACCAGATCGACCGGTTCCGGACCGTCGTCGCCCGGGTCGCACCGGAGGCCGCGGTGGTCACGGTGCCGTCGCTGCGCGGGCCGATCGTGGCCCTGAACGGCGCCCGCGTCGCCACGATGAAGCGAGGGCCCGAGGGCAACTGGATCCTGCGCGGCGACCGCGGCCTGACCTTCGCCGCCGATCTGCCGGCCGGCAACCGCATCACCGCCGGCCGCTGGTGGCCGCGCGATTATGCCGGGCCGGCGCTCGTCTCGATGGACGCGCAGGCGGGCCGGCAGCTCGGCCTCAAGGTGGGCGATAGCGTGACCGTCTCGGCACTGGGCGTCGAGGTGCCGGCGCGGATCGCCTCGTTCCGCGAGATCAACTGGGACAGCCTGGGCTTCAACTTCGTCCTTATCTTCTCGCCGCACACCTTCGACGGCGCGCCGTTCAGCTACATGGCGACGCTGGCGCTGCCGGCGGCGCGCGAGGCGGCGGTCAATCGCGCGGTGACGCAAGCGTTCCCGTCGGTCAGCCTGATCCGGGTCAAGGATGTGATCGCGACGGTCGGCAATCTGCTCGGCCAGCTCGCCGCCGCCGTCGCCGCCACCTCGTCGGTGGCGGTCGCGGCAGGGATCGCCGTGCTCGCTGGCTCGATCGCCGCCGCGCGCCGGGCGCAGACCTACGATGCCGTGCTCCTGAAGCTGCTCGGCGCGACGAGGACGCAGATCCTCGCACTCCAGGCGCTTGAGTACGCGCTGCTCGGCATCCTGCTGGCGCTCGTCGCGCTGGCGGTGGGGGCGGGGGCAGGCTGGTACGTGGTCACCCGCGTCTTCGAACTCGCCTGGGCGCCGGACTGGGCGATCGTGGCGCTGACGCTGCTCGGCGGCGCCACGCTCACCTTCCTGATCGGCATCCTCGGGTCGCTGCCGGTGCTCGCGGCGCGGCCGGTGCGGGCGCTGCGCATGCTGTGAGCCGGCGTGAAATCGGTTCACGCCGGCCGCAATCGTCACCAGCCGCGCAATAGAAGATTAAGCAGTTTGAGCCATGACCGTTCTTGTAAGGCTGACGGGGCGGGAATGCGGCGCGAGCGAAGATCGGATTCGGTAGGTGCCCCAATCGGAACGGCCCCCAGACTGTCCGCGGTCTGGCGGTCGCTGCTGGGCGTTTCTCCGGTCGGCACCGATTCCGGCACCGCCGCGATGACCGAGGCGCTGCAGGCCACCATCGCCGCCGCGCCGTGGCTGATCGGCGCGCGCATCGTGGCGGCCGCCATCACTCTGTGGACCGTCGCGCCGATCGCACCGCGGCTGATGTTCATGACGCTCGTGGCGATGTCCGCCGTGATGATCGCGGTCGACCTGGCGTTCACCGCTTTCGTGCGGCTGCGGGCTATGCGCCGCGCCGGCCCGGAGCTGCTGCACGCCGTCGTGGCGGTCTACGCGCTGCTCGTCGGCGGCGCCTCGGGGCTCACCTTCCGCATCTTCGAGCTGCCGCTCGGTCACGATGCGGCGACGGTGCTGGTCGCCGCCCGGATCGGCTTCGCGATCGCGACCGCGATCACCTTTTCGACGCTGCCGGTGGCCGCGCTCGCCTGCTGGGCGGGGCTGCTGCTGCCGGCGCTCGCGCTCTACGCGTCGCCGCCGCTGGCGCTTTCCGCGGCGTGTCTCACCGTTTTCCCGGTGGCGATGGTCCTCACCGACATGCGCCGCCGCCGCCACTTCGTCCGCCGCCGCGCCGCCAGTTCGCGCGCCGCTCACCAGGCCAGCCTGCTGCTCACCGAATTCGAGGCGAGCGGTCGCGGCTGGTTCTGGGAGACCGACGCGAGCGGCCGCCTGACCTATATCAGCGCCGAACTCGCCGAGGCGCTCGGCCGCAGACCGACCGACCTGCTCGGCTCTCCGTTCACCGAGCTCGTGCTGAACGGCGACGACGACGACGTCAATTCGCCGCGCGGTGAGCGGACGCTGGGTTTTCACCTGTCGGCGCGGATCGCCTTCTCCGACGTCGCGGTGCGTGCCGCCGAGACCGGCGACGTGCGCTGGTGGTCGCTGTCGGGCCGCCCGGCCTTCGACGAGCGCCGGCACTTCATCGGCTTCCGCGGCAGCGGCTCGGACCTGACCGAACGCCGCCGGTCGGAGGCGGAGATCAGCCGGCTGGCCCGCTACGATCCCCTGACCGGCCTGCCCAATCGCGTCGTCATGCGCCAGACGCTCGAATCGGCCGTCCGTGACGGCACGGCGCGCGGCGACAATTGCGCGCTGTTCCTCATCGATCTCGACCGCTTCAAGACCGTCAACGACACGCTCGGCCACCCGGTCGGCGACGCGCTGCTGCGCGAAGTCGCCGAGCGCCTGCAGCAGCTGCTCGGCGATACCGGCCGTGTCGGCCGGCTGGGCGGCGACGAGTTCAACATCGTCCTTCCCGGCATCGGCGATCGTGGCCGGCTGAGCGCGATCGCGCGTGCGGTGATCGAGCGCATCTCGATGCCGTACATGATCGACGGCGCGCATGTCTCGATCGGCGCGTCGCTCGGCGTGGCGGTGTCGCCGGACGACGGCGCCACGGCCGACGCGCTGGTCCGCAACGCCGATCTCGCGCTCTATGCCGCCAAGGCGGACGGGAAGGGCGTGCACCGCTTCTACGAGGCCGAGATGCACGCCAACGCCAAGGACCGGCGGCTGCTCGAGATCGATCTGCGCAAGGTGCTCGGCGCCGGCGGCCTCCACCTCCTCTATCAGCCGATCGTCGATGCCGCGACCGAGCAGGTGGTGGGCTTCGAGGCGCTCGCGCGCTGGAACCATCCCACCCGCGGGCCGGTCTCGCCGGCGAGCTTCATTCCCATCGCCGAGGAAATCGGCCTGATCCCGCAAATCGGCGAATGGGTGATCCGCAGCGCCTGTGCCGAGGCGGCGCGCTGGCCCGGCCATACCCGGGTGGCGGTCAACATCTCGCCGATCCACTTCGCCAACCCGCAGCTGCCGGCGACCATCGTCAGCGCGCTCGCCGCCTCCAATCTCGCGCCCGACCGGCTGGAGATCGAGATCACCGAGGGCGTGTTCCTCAACGACGACGACGCCACCGACGGCATGTTCGCCAAGCTGAAGGCGATCGGCGTGCGGTTCGCGCTCGACGATTTCGGCACCGGCTATTCGAGCCTCGGCTATCTGCGCAAGGCGCCGTTCGACAAGATCAAGATCGATCAGTCGTTCGTGCGGGGCGCCGCGGTTCCGGGCAATCGCAATGCCGAGATCATCAAGGCGATCGTCACGCTCGCGACCAGCCTCGAGATGGAGACCACCGCCGAGGGCGCGGAGACCCGCGAGGAGCTGGAGATGATCCGCTCGCTCGGCTGCAGCCATATCCAGGGCTTTATCTTCGGCCAGCCGGTATCCGCCGACGAGGCGCGGCTGCGCGCCCAGCGCGAGGGCCTGCCCGTGCCGGAGCCGCTTGCCACGCGGCCGCCGCGGGCGGCGGTGCTGCGCTCGGCGGTGCTCCTCGGCGACGGGCGCAGCCAGCCGGTGCGCGTGCGCAACCTCTCCAGCGGCGGCGCGATGATCGAGATCGAGCGCGGCTTCGCGGTCGGCACCCGGCTCGAGCTGGAGCTCGCTGACGGCCAGCGCTATCGCGGCGACGTGCGCTGGGCCGAGCGCGGCCGCCTCGGCATGGCCTTCGTGGACGCCTTCGACATCAGTCAGGTCCCGGCGGTGCGACCGGTGCTGGCGCGAACCGGCTGAGCCGGCGCGGGCGGTTGCCAGAGGTAGGGGGCACACCCTATCTCGGATCCAACCGATCCCTCATCCAGGCAGTTCCACATGACCGCGATCCACTCGACCCGCATGCTCATCCTGGGTTCCGGCCCCGCCGGCCTGTCGGCGGCGATCTATGGCGCGCGGGCGGGAATGGCGCCGATCGTCATCCAGGGCATCCAGCCGGGCGGCCAGCTCACCACCACGACCGATGTGGAGAATTATCCGGGCTTCCGCGACGTCGTCCAGGGTCCCTGGCTGATGGAGCAGATGCAGGCCCAGGCCGAGCATGTCGGCACGCAGATGATGTACGATACGATCATATCGGTGGACCTGTCGCAGCGGCCGTTCCGGCTGGTTGGTGACAGCGGCACGATCTATTCCGGCGACACGCTGGTGATCGCCACCGGTGCGCAGGCGCGCTGGCTCGGCCTCGACAGCGAGACGCGGCTGCGCGGGCAGGGCGTGTCGGCATGCGCGACGTGCGACGGCTTCTTCTTCCGCGGCAAGAAGGTGGCGGTGATCGGCGGCGGCAACACCGCGGTCGAGGAAGCGCTCTACCTCACCAACCACAGCCACGACGTGACCCTGATCCACCGCCGCAACGCGCTGCGCGCCGAGCGCATCTTGCAGGACCGCTTGTTCGCGCACCCGAATATCAAGGTGCTGTGGGACAAGGCGGTCGAGACGTTCGTCGCCGGCACCGGCACGCAGGGTCTGGTCGCGATGGATCTCAAGGACACCCGGACCGGCGAGATCAGCCGGATCGAAGTGGACGGCGGCTTCGTCGCGATCGGCCACCATCCGGCGACGGAACTGTTCCGCGGCCATCTCGACCTCGATGACGAGGGCTATGTCCGGGTCACTCCCGGCACGACCCACACCAGCGTCGAGGGCGTGTTCGCCTGCGGCGACGTCGCCGACAAGATCTACCGCCAGGCGGTGACCGCGGCCGGCACCGGCTGCATGGCTGCGCTCGATGCCGAACGCTTCCTGGCCGAGGCAGACTTCGAGGCGACCACCACCTCGCACCGCACCGCCGCGCGCGCCGTCGCGACCGCTTAAGGTCGCTCGATCTTAGCAAGCGCCGCGATCACGGCGCCGGCCAGCCAGGCCGCGTCGTCCGGCGTGGCGAAGCTGTGCGAGCTGCTGGCGAGCACCTCGCATTCGGCGCGACCCGACGCGCGTAGCGCGGCGAAGCGCCGGCCGCGATATTCGGCGCGAAAGGCGAGGGCGGTCGCATCCTCCGCGGCCAGCAGGAAACGAACCGGCGCCGTGCTGTTCGCCAACGCGCGGGCGACCTCGTCGGCGAGTCGGGTCGGGGCCGGCGTGATCGCGGCCTGCAGGCCGCGAGCCGCTTTCACGAGGCTGATCTCGCCGCCGAGCAGCCGTCGCCACGCCGCCGCCGAGGCGAGGCGTTGGACGTAGCGGCGGCGTATCGCCGCCGGCGGGGGCATGCCCGGCTGCGCCTCCGTCACCCAGGGGTTCACGAGCAGCAGCCCGTCGATCCCCGCCGCGCGGTGATGCAAGGCGAGCGCGGCGGCACCGTCACACAGGCCGAAGCCGATCAGTTGACGCATGTTCGGGAAACGCTCCCGGAAGGTGGCCGCGGCAGCGGCGATGTCGGCGGCCGAGCCCCGGAAGCCGGGATCGGCCCCATCGCTGTCGCCGACGCCGCGGCGATCGAAGCGGATTACCGGAAACCCCGCCGCGGCGACGCCGGCGGCGAGCAGCGCCTGCCCGCGATGCGCACCGATGCGAACCTGCGTGCCGCCGCTGACGATCAGCACGCCGACGGCACGGTCTCCCGCATCGGCGGTAGCGGCGAGCCAAGCGCCCTCGCAGGCGAAGCTCAGCTGCTCGCGCATCCTGCCGCCCAGTCACCGATATCGGCCGCAAGATATTGTGCGAGCTCGCGATCTGGAGCCGGCTCCGCTCGCCGCCAGGGCGGGGTGCCCGCGCGGCCGAGGGCGTCGCGATGGGGCATGTCGTCGGGCTTCGCTGCCATCAAGCCGTCGCGGAGCGCGCGCGAGAGCGGATAGCCGGCGAGATATACGATCTCCGCGTCGGCCGGAACGTCGGTTCCGGCCTCGCTGGCGGTGATCCTTTGAACCTGCCGCAGCTGGCGGAGGAGCGCCGCGCCGGAGGCCGACGCATAGCGCCAGCGCGCCGCCGCCACGGCGGCGCCGTCGAGCAAGGCGCCGCCGCGGAACGCACAGGTCAGCGGCGGCCGGCCCGTCGACGCTGCAACGTGAGACGCCGCTCCCGCCATGGCCTCGCGCCAGTCGAGCCAACCGAGCGTTTCCAGCCGCACGAGGCTCTCGCCGGTGCCGGGCAGATCCGGAAGCCAGGTGGTAACGCCGCAAGACGCGAGTATGCGACCGATCTCCGCGAGCAGCGCGCGGCCGAAATTCATCTCCTCGAAAAGTGGAGGAATGACCAGCACATGGCAGTCGTTGCCAACACCGCGAGTGAGTATCGCCTCGCTTCCGCCGCGCCAGGCATAGCTTGCGAAGCGAAGCGGCGCTTCGGTCACCGCCGCGTCTTGCTCTCGGCATAAGCGCGGAGCGCGCCGAACGTCGTGAACAGATCACCGCTTACCTCTTCATCCTCGACGTGGATGTTAAGGCGGTCCTCCAGTTCGGCGAGCAATCCCGCCACCGCCATCGAATCGAGTTCGGGCAGCGCGCCGAACAGGCGAGTATCCGCGCCGAAGCGCGCGACCTGTGCCGCCGGCAAGGCGAGCACGTCCGCGAGCGTCGCCCGCACCACCGCATCCACCTCGTCCGCCGTCATGCCGCCTCCGTGCCGCGCACGCCTAACCGCTCCCGCCGGGCCGGACAAGCGAGCCGAGCGCGACCTTGCCGGCACGCACCAGCCCCGTGAGCGTCGAAGGATTGAACAGCTCGAGTTCGTAGAGCGGACGCGGATCGTCCATCCAGTCGGCCTTGTAGCGATCGTCGCCCGTGCCGAAGCTGATCCACTCGGGCCGGTCCTGGTCGAGGACGGAGCGGAACATCGCAGCGCTGAGCAACGTGCCCGGCGACAGCGCATCGGCCGCCGCGACATGGGCGAGCTTGTGGATCGTCGCGACGCCGTTCTCGACGAGCCAGAGCTGCGCCGCGATCGGCCGGTTCTCGACCCGCGCAATACCTAGGCGGAGCGTACCGGCGGCCGCTTCGGCCTCGGCCAACGCCCGCAGGAAGCCGGGTGCGCCCTCGGCAGGTTTCCAGCTCGCCGCATAGACTTGCTCATACTCGGACCAAATCTCATTCGAGAAGTCGCTGGAAACAAGTGTTTCCTGCTTCGAACTTGCGGCCTTTCGCCGTACCGTTGCGCGGAGGTGACCCGGGCGTTGCGCCCAATATTCGGCAAAGCCGATACCGCCGCTGTGCAACCGCCAGTTGGTGCTCGCCCGCCGTTGCCGCGTCCGCCAGCCCGCCTGCCGGAACGCCGCCGCCAGTCCGTCGGGTTCGAGCAATGGCGCGAGCGTGATCGTGGCGATCCGCCGCCTCCGCAACGCTTCGGCGATGGCGGCGAGCAGGGTGTCGCCGTCCGCCGCCCGCACGACGGGGCGATAATCGAGCGTGTACCAGCTGGCGAGCGCGCGGGCCCTGCCGCCATCGTTCATCAGGAACAGCCAGGCGCGATCCTTGCCTTGGGCGGCGCGCGCGATCAGCGGCGTTCCGGGCGGCGGACAATGCGCCAGCGTCAATCGAAACCAGTCGAGCCGATCGAACAGCGCGGGCGTATGGGCACGGTCCAGCGCGCCGTCCGCATCCCGGGCCACCGCGTCCAGATCATCGAACAGTTTCACCTCGACGGTCATCGCGCTATCCCGGGCTGCCGCCCCGTGTGGCCCGCCGAGGAGCCGCGTTGCAAGACCGTTCGATCCATCCCGATCCCGTCCCGCGTCCGCTCGACCATCTCGCGCTCCTGGGCGCGCGCGACGCGCCAGCGCTGGTGGACGGTCACGGCGTGCTGGACCATCGCGGCCTCGATCGGGCGGTCGGCGCGGCGGCGGCGGGATTGCGCGCGCGCGGCCTGCGCGACGGGGATCGTGTCGCGAGCTGGCTGGCCAAGACCCGGCTCGCCTGTGTGCTGCCGCTCGCCTGCGCCCGCGCCGGACTGGTCCATGTGCCGATCAACCCGCTGCTCAAGCGCGCGCAGGTCGCGCACATTCTCGCCGATAGCGGCTCGGTGCTGCTCGTCACCGGCGAGGCCCGCGCCGGCACGCTCGCGGCTGGCGATACTGCCGACGCTGCGTTGCTGATCGAGGAGGAGGGCGGGGCCGCGCTGCTGGGGGACGCCGAGCCGCTCCCGGCCTCGGCGGCTGCCCCGGCCACGCTCGCTGCGCTGCTCTACACGTCGGGATCGACGGGATCGCCCAAGGGCGTGATGCTGAGCCATGCCAATCTCTGGCTCGGGGCAATCTCGGTGGCGTCCTATCTGCGGCTAGCGCCGGACGACCGCACACTGTGCGTGCTGCCGCTCAGCTTCGATTATGGCCAGAACCAGCTGCTCTCGACCTGGGCGGCGGGCGGTTGCGCGGTTCCCCTCGACCATCTCGTCGCTGCGGACGTGGTGCGGGCGATCGACGCGCATCGCATCACCACGCTTGCCGGCGTGCCGCCGCTCTGGCTGCAACTCGCCGACGCGCGCTGGCCGGAGGGGACCGCAGCGTCGCTGCGGCGGATCACCAGCAGCGGTGGTCGCCTGCCGGTGCCGCTGGTGCGTCGGCTGCGCGCGACCTTTCCCCAAGCCGACCTCTATTCGATGTACGGCCTCACCGAGGCGTTTCGCTCCACCTTCCTCGATCCGGCGCTGGTCGACCGCCATCCCGATTCGATCGGCCGCGCCATCCCCTTCGCTGAGGTGTCGGTGAGGCGGGTCGACGGCAGCGAGGCGGCGGACGGCGAAGTGGGCGAATTGGTCCACGCCGGCCTGCTGGTGGCGCAGGGCTATTGGCGCGACCCGGCCGGGAGCGCCGCCAGCTTTCGTCCCACGCCTGGCGGCACGGCAGTCTGGTCCGGCGACCGCGTACGACGCGATGCCGACGGCCTCCTCTATTTCGTCGCACGTGAAGACGAGATGATAAAGACATCTGGTAACAGGCTGAGCCCGCAGGAAATTGAGGATGCGACGCTGGCGAGCACGGTTGCCGGTGAAGCGGTCGCGATCGGAGTGGCGGATGCTGCCTTGGGCCAAGCGATCCTCCTCATCGCCGAACCGGCGGAGGGGGCTGCCGATCCCGAGGCTGTGCTGCGGCGCCATCTCCGCCGCACCTTGCCCACTTACATGCAGCCCCGGACGATCGTCTGGCTGGACAGGCTGCCGCGCAACGCAAACGGCAAGATCGATCGCGCGGCGCTGCGTGCGGAGTACGGCCGATGAAGCCGATGGGCGCGGTGCCCCCGGACTATATCTCCGAGACGGACGCCCTGCTGCGGATCGGCGGCCGCACGGCCGACGAGCTCGTTGCCGAGGCGGGCGGTACGCCGCTCTTCGTCTATGACATGGGCATCGTGCGCGCCCGCGTCACGCGGCTGCGGGCGGCGCTGCCGGCGGACGTGGCGATCCACTATGCGGTGAAGGCCAATCCGTTCGCGCCGCTGCTCGGCGAAATAGCAGGCCTTGTCGACGGCTTCGACGTCGCGTCGGGCGGCGAGCTGGATCGCGCACGCGCCGCGGGGATGCCCGCCGACCGCACCAGCTTCGCCGGCCCCGGCAAGCGCGATGAGGAACTGGCGCTGGCGATTCGCGCGGGCGTGACCATCAACCTCGAGTCGGAAGGGGAGGCGACGCGGACGCTGGCGATCGCCGACGGGCTCGGGACGCGGCCGCGGCTGGCCGTGCGCATCAATCCGGATTTCGCGCTGCGCCGCTCGGGCATGCGGATGGGCGGCGGCGCCCGGCCGTTCGGAGTGGATGCGGAGCGGGCCGCGCCGCTGGTCCGGCGCCTGGTTGCGGCCGGCGCGGATTGGCGCGGCTTCCACATCTTCGCGGGCTCGCAGGTGCTTGACTCCGCCGCGATCGTCGAGGCCCAGGCGGCGACGATCGCCCTCGCTGTGCGTCTGGCGGAAGAGGGTGACGTCATGCCGCCAGTCGTTAATTTGGGCGGCGGCTTTGGCATGCCGTATTTCGCCGGCGACGTGCCGCTGGACGTGGAGGCCGTAGCCGAGGGACTCGGGCGCCTGCTGGCGACCCGGCCGGCGGCGCTCGCGGACACGCGCTTCGCGATCGAGCTGGGTCGCTGGCTGGTCGGCGAGGCGGGCGTCTACCTGACCCGCGTCCTCGACCGGAAGGAAAGCCGCGGCCAGACCTTCCTCGTCGTCGACGGCGGCCTGCACCACCAGCTTGCCGCGAGCGGCAATTTCGGGACGGTGGTGCGTCGCAACTACCCGATCGCGGTCGCCCGGCGCTTCGGTGATCCTGCGCACGCCATGGTTAACGTCGTCGGCTGTCTGTGTACGCCGCTCGATCTTCTGGGCGATGCCATATCGCTGCCGCACGCCGATGTCGGGGACATCATTGCTGTCTTCATGGCCGGCGCCTACGGCGCGACGGCCAGCCCCCAGCATTTTCTCGGCCATCCGCCGCCAAAAGAGCTGCTCGTGGATGCCGTTAACCGAACATTACTAACAACTTCTTAACCTCTTCGCCGCATAGGCGAGGATGAACCGGCGTCCCGTCGCTCCCCCGTGGGCGGCGCATCCTGACGCACGGACGGCATGAGGTGTCACATGGCGTATGAGAGCGTGTCCCGTACGGTGCTGATCGTTGCTGCGGCGGCGGTCGGCCTGGCCGGCTGTTCGGGCGGCGGCGACGTCAAGTCGGCTGGCGAGCTGCCGGCCGCGTCCTTCGTTTCCGCCAAGGAGGGGCCGGGCGAGGATTATCTGATCGGCCCGCTCGATCAGCTCACGATCTTCGTCTGGCGCAACCCCGAGCTCGGCGCGAAGGTGCAGGTCCGCCCCGACGGCCGCATCACGACGCCGCTGATCGCGGACATGCCGGCGGTCGGCAAGACCCCCGCCAAGCTCGCCGAGGACATCAAGGACAAGCTGCAGACCTATATCAAGGACCCGCTTGTCTCCGTGATCGTCGACAATTTCTCCGGCACCTATTCGCAGCAGGTCCGCGTCGTCGGCGCGACCGAGAAGCCCGCCTCGCTGCCCTACCGCGCCAACATGACGCTGCTGGATGCGATGATCGCGGTGGGTGGCCTCTCCGAGTTCGCCGCCGGCAACAAGGCTCGGCTGATCCGCTACGACAAGGCGAGCGGCAAGCAGACCGAGTTCGGCCTGCGCATCAACGACCTGCTGAAGCGCGGGGATACCAAGGCGAACGTCCGGCTCGAGCCTGGCGACGTCATAATCATTCCTGAAAGCATGTTCTGACCTCTTTGACATAGCACGGAAAAGCTAGCGCATGCACGCAATCTACGAAGAAGCGATGGTGGCCCTCCACCTGATCTGGCGTCGCCGCTGGCTGGCGCTGGGGGTGGCCTGGGCGATCTGCCTGCTCGGCTGGCTGGTGGTCTCGCTGATCCCGAACAGCTACGAATCGCAGGCACGGATCTTCGTGCAGATGCAGTCGCTGCTGCCGGACAAGATCGGCATCACCTCGGTCGAGCGCCAGCGCGACGTCGACCAGGTCCAGCAGACGCTCACCTCGACCGTCAACCTCGAGAAGGTCGTGCGCGGCACCGACCTCAGCCTCCAGGCGACGAGCGATGCCGATGTCGCCGCGCTCGTCGAGAAGCTGCGCAAGTCGATCGACATCAAGCAGCAGCAGGACAACCTTTTCCAGATCACCGCGCGCTCCAGCGCCGGCGGCATATCGGATGCCAAGAACGCCCGGCTCGCCAAGGCCGTGGTGGAAAAGCTGATCGACATCTTCGTCGAGCAGAACCTCGCCGGCGACCGCGACGAAAACAGCCAGACGATGCGCTTCCTCGACGAGGAACTCGCGCGCCGGCAGAAGCAGTTGCAGGATGTCGAGGCGCGGCGTTCGGCGTTCGAGCAGAAATATATGGGGCTGCTGCCCGGCGTCGGCTCGGTCGAGGAGCGGATGGCGGCGGCGCGGAGCGAGCTTGCCACGGTCGATTCGAACCTGATGGCCGCACAGGGCTCGCTGTCCGCGATGAACGGCCAGATGGCGGGCACTCCGGCGACGATCGCGACGCCGGGCGGCGGCGGCGGCGGCGGGGCGGGGCCGAACGGTTCCCGCATCGCCGCCCTCCAGGCGCAGCTCAGCGACTATCAGGCGCGCGGCTGGACCGATCAGCATCCCGACGTCATCGCCACCCGCGACCAGATCGCGCGGCTGCGGCCGCTGGCCGCAGGTGAGCGCACCGGCGGCGGCGGCGGCGGGGGCAGCACCGCCAACCCGCTCTACGTGACGCTGCGCAGCATGCAGGCCGAGAAGCAGGCGACCGTAGGCGCGCTCGCCGCACGCAAGGCGCAGCTCCAGTCGGACATGGCCCAGCTTACCGTCCGTCAGGCCGACCAGCCCGGCGTCGCCGCCGAGCAGGCCGCGATCAACCGCGACTATGACGTGCTCAAGCAACAATATGACAAGCTGCTCGGCGACCGCGAGGACGTGAAGCTGCGCAGCGACGTCTCGACCAAGACCGACGCGGTCAAATTCAGCGTCATCGATCCACCGAGCGAGCCGCGTCTACCGGTCGCGCCAAACCGTCCGCTGCTGCTGGCGCTGGTGCTCTTCGCTGGCCTCGCCGGGGGCGTCGGCGCGGCGTTCGGCAAGGCGCAACTCGCGACCACCTACGCTACCGCCGAGCGGCTGGCGCGGGCGAGCGGCCTGCCCGTGATCGGATCGATCTCCGAGATCGCGAGCGACGCCGAGCGCGCCGGCAACCGTCGCCGCCTGCTATGGTTCGCGGGCGCGGGCGGTGCGCTCGCCGGCTGCTTCCTGCTATTGCTGCTCGTCGAATTCGTCCAGCGCGGCCTGACGGCATGAGGAGGATCGGCATGACCAACGAACGTCCGGCGGACCAGGGCCGGTCGCTCCTCGAGCGCGCCGCCGAAATCTATGATTTCAGCGCGGCGCTTGGCCAGCGCAACGCGCTCGCCGTCCCGGTCGAAGCGGAGCAGCCGCTGCATGCGCCGTCGTTCGCCGGCCGCATGGGCGTGATCGATCGCAAGGAGCTGGAGCAGGGCGGGTACATCCTGCCGGACACGCCGGTCAGCGCGCTCGCCGAGGAGTTCCGGATCGTCAAGCGCCACCTGCTGATCGCGGCGATGGGCGGCAACGCCTCGCCGCCGATCGAGCGCGGCCGGATGATCCTTGTCGCCTCCGCCCAGCCGAACGAGGGCAAGACCTTCTGCGCGGTGAACCTCGCGCTCTCGATCGCCGCCGAAAAGGACGTCGAGGTGCTGCTGGTCGACGGCGACTTCGCCAAGCCCGAGATCCTCTCGATCCTGGGGCTGGAGGGCGGCGCGGGCTTTCTTGACGCGCTCGTCGATCCGCAGGTCGATCCCGAATCCTGCGTCATCCGCACCGACATCCCGAACCTGGCGGTGCTGCCCGCCGGCCGCCAGAGCAACGAGGCGACCGAGCTGCTGGCGTCGGACCGGACGCGGGTGGTGCTCGACCAGCTCATCAGCCGCAATCCGGCGCGGATCATCGTGTTCGATTCGGCGCCGGCACTGGCCTCGTCGCAAGCGTCCGTGCTCGCGCTCAACGTCGGCCAGGTGCTGATGGTCGTGCGTGCCGACCAGACCAGCGAGCCCGCGCTCAAGGAAGCGCTGGGCCTGCTCGGCGGCTGCACGTCGATCCAGCTGCTCTTGAACGGTGTCCGGTTCGCGCCCCGGGGGCGGCGCTTCGGCTATTATTATGGATATGGAGAATGAGGATGGGGGGGATCCTTCTCGCGCGGCGCGCCGGC
>CAXTTP010000046.1:13542-13868 GCA_964247195.1 uncultured Sphingomonadaceae bacterium | reverse complement strand
GCCTTCACCTTCTCGCCGATCACGCCGTAGTGGCGGTGCTGCTGGTTGATTTCTTCCAACTGCTTTTCCTCGCTTGGGCTGAGATGCCACTTGGCACCCGCCATGAATTCCACCTTCAGCTGTGCGAACAGCTGCTGCATGTCGACGTCGTGTTCGTAATCCAGCTTCTCGACCGCGATCGTCCAGAAGCGGCTGTTGCCCGTCGCATCCAGTAAGAAGTCGCTCTCGTTTACAGATGCGCCGAAGATTGTCCGGCGTGGGTATTCAGCTTCGACGCGCGTATAGGGCGGCCTGATCTTGTCATAGTCCTCGGTCAGGAACGCCTT
>CAXTTP010000046.1:12684-13532 GCA_964247195.1 uncultured Sphingomonadaceae bacterium | reverse complement strand
CCTTCAGGCCGGCGATCTCTCGGCGGAACGAGCCTTCCAGTTCACCCAGTTCGACGATCCGGTGGCGGATGGCGGCGAGCTTGGCGTCCTTGCTGCCGCCGTCCCAGGCATGGCCGAGCTTCACGGCCTGATCGCGCAGCGCCGCGTCGCTGACCAGCCGCTTGAACCAACTGGTCTTGCCGATGCCCTGATCGCCCTGGAACGTCAGCGCACCGCGCGCCCGGAACCCGCGCTGCTTGAACGTCGCCGCCACGATGCTCAGCGCCCACTTGTGCATGAGCACGTTGCGGAACTCGGACGGATAATCGGCATGTGGCACGACGGTGTCGTAGAAGTCCGACAGCCGATCGCGGCCATCCCAGGGCTTGCTGTCGATCCACTGTGCCATGGGATCCACGGGCGAGCGATCGGCCAGCGAGAGCAGGTTCTGCGCCACCCGGCTCGGTGACGTGCGGTGTCTGATGGCAAGGTTCTCGATGTACGTCAGCACCACCGCGTCCCGGTTCTCGCCGGTCGTCTTGAGATCGGGGATGTCGATCAGCGGCCGCTTCTTGAGCACATCGAACTGCACGGTGATGTCGTGCAGGTAGAGCAGGTGCCCGAGATTCTCGACCGTGGGTGGCAGGTTATGCTTTGGCGATGGCGGCGGGTCCGGAAAGTCGTCGTAGTCGAAGACCGGAACGACCTTGGTAGAAGCCGCCGGGATCGATGAGGCAGGCGGCGCAGACGGGATGTCGGGTAACGGTTGCATGTCTTTTCCTTGATGTCGGGGGCCGCACGGCACGCGGGCTTCGGACGCGCGCCTCCCCTCCCCACCCCGCGGGTTCGAAGGGGGATGGAGGGGCGGC
>CAXTTP010000046.1:0-12674 GCA_964247195.1 uncultured Sphingomonadaceae bacterium | reverse complement strand
CAGGGCAGCTTGTGCGTCATGCGTCCGGCTGCCGGGTCGAAGGATCGTATCGCCACTGCGCCAACCCTGGCCGGCAGAGGTCCGTGCAAAGCTTGTACTGTCGCGATGGCAGACGGTGCCACAGGTTGATGGCCCAATCATTGCCCTCATACATGTCGAGCACGCGCTTCAGCAGCGAAGCGCTGTCACGATGATGCCGATCGATGATCTGATCGATAAGATCGGCAGGCAAGCCGCTTCGCATTGCTGCGGAGAGGATGCCGACAGCAATTCCGGGCGATACTCTATTTGCCCGTCCAGGAATGCTCGTTTGGGCGCGCATCGCCTGCTCGAACGCGCTCGCGCCATGATGAATGTCTTCCTCTTTAAATACTGCCATGGCTCTTCCCATCTATTGCCAGACTTGCGATCTGTTTTCGACTTAATCGACCACCAGCCGTTGTCGCAAGGTCAATGGATAACTTCCGGCTGGCTGTCGAGTCAGATATATAGTTGGCAGCACTTGTGAAGTATAATACTGCCGATGTGCGCTATGATTGACCTAACGACGCTGAAGCGACTGTTCGCCTATCCACGGATTTTCGCACACACGAGAAAAATGGGTGCGGGCGGCAGAAAAGCATGCGACGCGTGCGCAGGCCCCAGTCGCTGATGGAAGGTGATCATGCGGGTCAAGCGGAGGTATCTGAGTGCAAAAGAGCGAGAGCATCAGACTGAAGCATCTCGCTTGCTTCGTTGCGGTCGCCAAAAGCGCGAACGCAGCCGTGGCCGGCGAGCATCTGGCTGTAAGCACGACATCGGTCTTGGAGCACGTCGAGGCCCTCCAGATATGGCTTAAAAGACTTCTGATTACCGACGGGGACTACTTACTGTCATGCGAGGGGTGTGACTTCCTGCCTGTCGCCGATGATATACTCCGTCTGTCTTCAACAGTCTCTTCGAAGTTTTTGGATGTTGAATTGACCTGGCTTGAAGAATTTCTGGCCGTTGCAGAGTACGGGACGCATATGGCGGCTGCCGACAGACTCGGTTGCTCCCGATATCAGATCACGCGGCACCTCTCGAACCTTGAACGATGGATCGGGCAACCACCCTTCTCTCCTGGAAAGTCGCAGAAACTGACTTCAGCCGGAAAGGCCGCACTACTTGTGGCGGGGCAAATCGTGGCACGTCTTAAGCAGGAACGGCGGCAGTTCTCCGCCGATACTCCAATCTGGAGGCCGCCCAGCAATGAAGTGCGTGACACATTTGTCGAAGAGGTCGTCGCAGCGTAGCGAAACTTCCTCGCTGACTGCATCACGATCTGCGATGAGGCCGCGAGTTGGAAGACACTCGCGGGCACAAAAGATAGCGTTACCGCCGCAGGATCGCTGCATCAGTACTGGGGTAAAGTCTCTGCTAAATTGGTTAGTAAGGCTCACGGCTCGTTGCTATGGGAGTCTCTAGTCGTTGGTAACACGGCCACAGGTGCGGACGTAGAGGCCTTTATGGAGGCGTGGGCGGAACTCAGAAATGAAGCGGCATTACTACACCTACGATTTCCGAGGTCTTGGCCTGAGATCGATGATGCGAAATGGATCGATTCCGCGCATATTGAACAATGGAGAGTGCTCAGAGCAACGAGTCGAAAGCTAGAGATTCAGTGGGCCGTTTGGCAGAGTCTTTTCTCAGTGGCGCGCCCGCAATCGCGGCGCACCCGACGTGACAAATAGTCCGTACTTCAGCCGCTGCCAACATTTCGATAGTGAAATGTCATCGCCGGTAAGAAGCTCATCTTGGGAGCCAGCAGCACTGCGACGCAGATAGGGCCTCTACCTTCTTCGAATGGCACTGATCGCAGTCAGCAATGCTAGGACGCCCAGGCAGGCGAGTGAACCGCGCCGGGTTTGCCGGAGGCTCCAACTCCTGAGAAGGTGGAGCCTGTATGAGCAAGACAACGAACAAGTTTGCGCCGGAAGTTCGCGAACGCGCGGTACGGATGGTTTTCGACCACGAGCGGGATCATCCCTCGCGATGGGCAGCGGTGGTGTCGATCGCGGAGAAGATCGGCTGCGTTCCGCAGACGCTGCATGAGTGGGTGAAGAAGGCAGAGGTCGACAGCGGCAAGCGTGCCGGTGTCCCGACCGAGGTTGCCGACAAGGTGAAGGCGCTCGAGCGCGAGGTCCGTGAGCTGCGGCAGGCCAACGAGATTTTGCGCAAGGCGTCCGCATATTTTGCGCAGGCGGAGCTCGACCGCCCGTTCCGGCGATGATCGCGTTTATCGATGATCACCGCGATGCCTATGGGGTCGAGCCGATCTGCCGCGTCCTGCCGATCGCCCCATCCACATACCACGAGCGCGTCGCGCAGCGACAGGATCCGACACGCCTGTCGGCGCGGGCACGGCAGGATGCGGCCCTCAAGCCCGAGATCGCGCGCGTGTTCGCCGAGAACTTCGCGGTCTACGGCGTGCGCAAGGTCTGGCGGCAGATGATGCGGGAGGGCGTGTCCGTCGCCCGCTGTACGGTCGCTCGGCTGATGCGCGAGATGGGCCTGGCAGGCGTGATCCGGGGCAAACCGGTGCGCACGACCATCAGCGACAAGGCGGCGCCGTGCCCGCTCGATCACGTCAACCGCCAGTTCTACGCGCCAGCGCCGAACATGCTGTGGGTCTCAGACTTCACCTACGTCGCGACCTGGGCGGGGTTCGTCTACGTCGCCTTCGTCATCGACACCTATGCTCGGCGGATCGTTGGCTGGCGGGCCAGCAGGACGGCTCATGCCAGCTTCGTCCTCAATGCACTGGAACAGGCGCTTCACGATCGCCGGCCGACCCATCGGGGCGGCCTCATCCATCATAGCGATCGTGGGTCGCAATACGTGTCCATCAAGTACACCGAGCGCCTCGCCGAGGCCGGGATCGAGCCCTCGGTTGGCAGCGTCGGCGACAGCTACGACAATGCTTTGGCCGAGACGATCAACGGCCTTTACAAGGCCGAGGTCATCCATCGCCGTGGACCATGGCGCAGCTTCAAAGCCGTCGAGTACGCCACGCTTGAGTGGGTCGACTGGTTCAATCATCGCCGGCTGCTGGAGCCCATCGGCAACATCCCGCCTGCCGAAGCCGAAGATCAATATTATGCTGCCGCGCACAACATCGATATGGCAGCGTGACTCACAACCCAACGCCTCCGGTAGACCCGGCGCGGTTCACGTTCTTCAAGTCGTGCTTGCCTCAGCAGGCTTGGATTTTACGCGGCCGACATATGATCGCATCGTCGATCGGTCATCCTTCGACAAGATGCGACCAGCCGTGGATCGAGCGGCGAATGCTTTGCAAAGGAGTGTGGCTTTTCTCAGCTGAGCTGTAGGACTTAGAACCAGTAGGCTCCTCCCCTACGCATCGCTCATTGTCATGCTTGCTATATACTTCGAGGCCGTAGAGGCTGCTGGTGCGCCGGTTGCTGGCTCCAATGAGCAGCTGCTGGAGAAATGGTTTTGGGCCACCTCTTTCAACGGGTGGTTTGCTGGGGCAAACACCACAGAGTTGCGTCAAGCGGGCGACGCCATGCGCGAAGTGGCTCAGCGCGGCGCTCAGTACGAGCGAGAGTTCATGGCGTTTTTCCTCGATCGCCCAATCCGAGCGTTCCCGGAGACATTCGATCGGCGCTCCGCTCGCGTTCGTGCTTCCCTGCTGGTCCAAATACGAGAAGGACACCCCCGGGATCCGAAAACGGGAGAGACCTTTGATGGCTCGGGTGTGTTCGCCGACACCGTTACGCGCGACATCCCGTACTTTTTCCCGAATCAACGGAGACCGAAAGTCTCCAACCCGGCAAACCGTGTAATCCTTCCCGCTGGCTATCCGCGTAACGCTCGACAAACCTTCGCAAGCCTCAACTTCGGCGACTCCACAGATAGGCGCGTCCTCGTCTCACACCTGGTTTACGAAGATGCTTATAAAGCTTTGGTTAGGGATGACTTTGACGATTTCATTTCGTGTCGAGAAGCAAGTATCCTACAGATGGAGCAAGCCTTTTTATCTTCGTATGGTTTATCAATTGATCAGTCAGCTAAGAGGAGTGATGAGGAGATTGACTCAGATGAATGATCTTTTTTGATACTAGGCCGTCTCATGATGCGATCCAAAAAACTTGTAAATGCGCGAGCTTGACCACGTGCTCCCCAGTCGCTGATCCGAACGAAGCTTGCTCCCGAGCTACGAAAGCGATCCCACATAAAAGCTCCTCCATGAGGCACCCACCGGCCACCCACCGGTAGGGCCTTTACGGCGGGAGCAGCGACGCATCCCCGTAGGAGTAGAAACGATAGCCATTGTCTACCGCATAGGCGTAAGCGTCTTTCATCCTATTCAGCCCCATCAGGGCCGAGACCAGCATGAACAGCGGCGACGGCAAAGCATTGGGGTTTATGGCTCTTCCGGCTGGGTCTGCCCGGCCATCCAGGTGGACGGGCGTTAGCCGGCCGAGGCGTCCAATCCGGGTTTGCGGCCTTCACGCTGTAAGGTGCAAACGTGGCTGCGGAAGGCCCTTGAACAGGACGGCCCACGGCGACCTACGGAGAGGTTCTTCCAGGAAGGAGCAGCGACGCATCCCCGTAGCTGTAAAATCTGTAGCCGTTTTCAATGGCATAAGCGTAAGCCGCCTTCATCCTATCCAGCCCCATCAGCGCCGAGACCAGCATGAACAGGGTCGATCGCGGCAGGTGGAAGTTGGTGAGCAGGCCGTCGATGCCACGGAAGCGGTAGCCGGGCGTGATGAAGATCCCGGTGTCGCCTTCGAAGGGGCGGATCAGACCGTCGTTGCCGCACGCACTTTCGATCAGGCGCAGGCTGGTCGTGCCGACCGCGATCAGCCGGCCTCCCGCCGAGCGCGCCGCGTTAAGCCGGTCGGCGGTCGCGGGGTTGATCCGGCCCCATTCGGCGTGCATGCCGTGGCCGGCGGTGTCGTCCGCCTTGACCGGCAGGAAGGTGCCCGCGCCGACGTGGAGGGTGAGCATCGCGCTGCCGATCCCGCGCGCGGCGAGCGCGGCGAGGAGGCCCGGCGTGAAATGCAAAGCGGCGGTGGGCGCGGCGACCGCGCCGGGTTCGCGCGCGAACATCGTCTGATAGTCGTCCGCGTCGCGCGCGTCGGTCGGGCGCCGCGCGGCGATATAGGGCGGCAACGGCATCCGCCCGGCGCGGTCGAGGAGGAGCTCGACCGGCTCGTCGCCGTCGAAGCGGAGCGCCAGGCTGCCGTCCTCGCCGCGCGCGCCGGCGACTGCGGAAACGCCCGCGCCGAAGTCGATGCTGTCGCCCTCCCGCACCCGCTTTGCGTTGCGCACGAAGGCGCGCCACGTCCGTGGACCTTCGCGCTTGTGCAGCGTCGCGCCAATCGCGGCCGCACCGCGATGCCCCTGCAATTGAGCCGGGATCACGCGCGTATCGTTGAAGACGAGCAGGTCGCCGGCGCGGAGCAGCGACGGCAGCTCGTCGACGCGGTGGTCCTCGGTGCGGGCGCCTTCGAGCAGCAGGAGCCGGGCGGCATCGCGCGGCGCCGCCGGCCGCAGCGCGATGCGGTCGGCCGGCAGCTCGAAGTCGAACAGGTCGACGCGCACGTTAGGGTCGGGGCGGCGTCACGCTTGCGGGGCCGGATGAGGCCGGGGCGCTGACACCAGCCGCCGGCGCTGCTGGCGACGTTGCAGGGAGCATGGCCGCTCCCGCCGGCGGCGGCGCCACCCCGTCGGCGGCGATCGACGCGCGCAGGATCCGCGACGGATTGGCCGGCGGCTCGCCGCGCTCGATCTTGTCGATATAAGGCATCCCGCCGATCACGCGACCCACCGGCGAATATTTGCCGTCGAGCTTCAGGTTCGGCGAGAGCATGATGTAGAACTGGCTGTTGGCACTGTCGACCGACTGCGCCCGCGCCATGGCAACCGTGCCGCGGACGTGCGGCAGATCGTTGAACTCGGCCTTGAGGTCGGGCAGGTCGGAGCCGCCCTCCCCGGTTCCCTTCGGATCGCCGGTCTGCGCCATGAAGCCCTCGATGACGCGGTGGAAGGTCAGGCCGTTGTAGAAGCCGCGGCGCGTCAGCACCTTGATCCGCTCGACGCTCAGTGGCGCCTTGTCCGGCCGCAGCTGGATCTCGACGCGACCGCCGGTCGACAGATCGAGGTCCAGGATGTTCTGTGGGTCGGCAGCCGGCACCGCCTCGGGCTTGGCCTCGACCGCCTGCTGGGCGGCGAGCCGCTTCGACAGCTTGAGGCGCGGCTCGGCGAGCCCTTCGGGCCCGGTCTCCTGCGCAAGCGCGGGCACGGCGCACAACAGGCCGAACCCGGCCATCAGGAATTCCAAACGCATCGTGTCCGTCCTCATCATGGTCCCGTCGCGCGTCGGCGGTACGCTGGCCTAGCTGCCCTTGCGCCCGACCTGGCGGACGCGCGCCGCCACCTCGCCCGCGACCGCAGCGGGCACGAACGGTCGAATGTCGCCGCCATAGAGCGCGATCTCCTTGACCAGGCGCGAGGCGATCGGCTGAAGCGCGACATCGGCCATCAGGAATACCGTCTCGATGTTCTCGTTGAGCTGCTGGTTCATGCCCGCCATCTGATACTCATATTCGAAATCCGCGACCGCGCGCAGCCCGCGGACGATCAGCGACGCGCCTTCCCGCTCGGCGAAATCCATCAGCAGCGAGTCGAACGTGACGACGCTCACATCGCCGCCGATTCCGGCGACTTCGCGGCGGAGCATCGCCAGCCGCTCCTCGAGCGTGAACATCGGCGACTTGGAGGCATTGGTGGTGACCCCGATCACCAGCCGGTCGACGAGCGTGGCGCCGCGGCGAATGATGTCCATGTGGCCCAGCGTGACGGGATCGAAGGTGCCCGGATAGACGCCGATGCGGGTCATCAGCGGTCGCGCTCGACGACGTACCGGGCGACGGCGCGCAGCAGATCGGCCTCGGCGCCGAAGCCGTTGAGGTGGGCGACGCCCTGTTCCACGAGCAGCTCGGCCTGGCGCCGCGCGCGATCGCGGCCGAGCAGCGACACGAACGTCGCCTTGCCCGCCGCCGCGTCCTTGCCAATGGCCTTGCCCGTCGTGCCGGCGTCGCCCTCGACGTCGAGCAGGTCGTCGGTGATCTGGAAGGCCAGGCCGACGTCGCGGGCGAAGCCGCGCAGCGGCGTGCGGCCCTCGGGCGGCACCCGGCCCATGATCGCGCCCGCCTCAAGGCAAAAGCCGATCAGCGCGCCGGTCTTGAGCTGCTGGAGGCGCGTGATCGTCGGCAGGTCGAAGGTCTCGGTCTCGGCGACGATGTCCATCATCTGCCCGCCGGCCATGCCCGACGGGCCGGCGGCGCGGGCGAGCTCGCCGGTCAGTTCGATACGCACGAACGGATCGGCATGAACCGCCTCGTCGGCGAGCATCTCGAAGGCGAGCGCATGCAGCGCGTCACCGGCGAGCACCGCGGTGGCCTCGTCATAGATCTTGTGGACGGTGGGCTTGCCGCGGCGGATATCGTCGTCGTCCATGCACGGCAGATCGTCGTGGATCAGCGAGTAGACATGGATCGCCTCGATCGCCGTCGCCACCCGCAGCGCGGCTTCGCGACTGACGTTGAACAGATCGCAGGTGGCGCATACCAGCAACGGCCGCAGCCGCTTGCCGCCGCCGATCGCGGCATGGCGCATCGCTTGGAACAGCGTGCGCCGGGGATCATCCGGAATGCCGAGCAGCAGGTCGAACTGCCGATCGACGTCCGCTGCCACACGTTCCAACGCCGGCTTCAGTCCGATCGAGACGACCACGGCGCTCAACCGGCGTCGAACGGCTGGATAGCGGCCGGCTTGCCGTCGCCGCCGAGCGTGATCTTTTCTATACGCGCCTGGGCCGCGGCGAGCCGCGCCTCGCACTGGCCGCGCAGCACATCGCCTTCGCCATAAAGCCGGATCGACTCGTCGAGCGACGCCTCGCCGCTCTCGAGCCGGTGGACGATCGCCTCGAGCCGCTTCAGCGCGTCTTCGAAGCTCAGGTCGGCAATCTGTTCAGCGTCGGCCGTCATAACGGCGACTTGTGGCTGCGGGGCAAGCAGGGGTCAAGGCGCGGACGCTTCTGGACAATCGCGGGCGCGCCAATGCCCGTTCCTCAGCGCTTGAACGGATCGACGAAGGTCGGCTTGGGCGGAGCAGGCTCGCCGCCGGCGAGCACCGCCTCGGCCTCGCGTGCCGCCGCCTCGCGCTGCGCGCGCAGCTCGCCGATCAGCGCCTCGCGGTCGCCGTCGAGGCGGGTGTCCACCGGCGCCTCGATGCCGGCCGCCTTGGCGGCCTTGGCGACGAGCGCGTCGAGCTCGCGCTGCGAGCTGAGGCCGAGCGTCACCGGATCCTTCGGCGTGATGTTGGCGATGTTCCAGTGCGTGCGATCGCGGATCGCGGCGATCGTCGTACGGGTGGTGCCGATCAGCTTGGAGATCTGCCCGTCCGAGACTTCCGGGTGGTTGCGGATGATCCAGGCGATGCCGTCCGGCTTGTCCTGCCGCTTTGATACGGGCGTATAGCGCGGCCCCTTGGTGCGCCGGATCTGGTCGGGTCCCTTCGACATGACGAGCCGGTAGGCGGGGTTGGCCTGGCCCTTCTCGATCTCGGCCATCGTCACCTCGCCGGCCCGAACGGGGTCGCGCCCGGTCAGCTTGGTGGCGGCGGTGTCGTCGGCGATCGCCTGGATCTCCAGGATGTGCAGACCGCAGAAGGCCGCGATCTGCTCGAAGCTGAGCGCGGTGCTGTCGACCAGCCAGGACGCGGTGGCGTGAGGCATGAGCGGCTGGGCCATTATGTTCTCCAGAAAAAACAAGGGCCGCCCCTCTCGGAGCGGCCGGTGTGTGGCGCACGATCTAGTCCCACACGGCGGACAGGACAAGAGGGCGGCTCAGCCATCCATCGCCACATGGCCCGGGAGCGCGGCGACGGCACCGAGCCAGCGGCGGACGGACGGAAAGCCGGAGAGATCGAAGCCGCCCTCATCGGCAACGTGCGTATAGGCGTACAGGCAGATGTCGGCGAGGCTCAGGCCTTCGCCGACGAAGAAGCGGCGATCGGCGAGATGCTCGTCCATCAGGGCGAGCGCCGCTTCTCCGGCCGCCCGCTTGGCGTCGATCTGCATAGTCTGGGCGTCGCTCAGCCGCTCCGCCCCCAGGTACGCCAGCCAGAAGCGCAGCGTTGCGATGTTCGGCTCGTGGCTATATTGCTCGAAGAACATCCAGCGCAGCATGTCGGCGCGATCGAAGCGATCGGCCGGCACGAGCGGCGTGCCGTCGGCGAGCCAGCAGCACGCCGCATTGCTTTCCGGCAGGAACCGCTCGCCGATCTGGAGCACCGGGATGCGCCCGTTGGCATTGACCCCGGCGAGGAAGTCCGGCGTGCGCGTCTCGCCTTTCAGGATGTCGTATTCGCGCCGCTCGAGCACTGCGCCGACATGCGCGGCGGTCAGGCGGATCTTGTAGCAATTCCCCGAAGGCGAATATTCGTGGAGGACGAGGGGCGTGGTCATGCAACCTCCAGGACTATCTTGCCGACATGGTCGCTAGATTCCATGCGGACGTGCGCGGCCGGCGCTTGGTCGAGCGGGAAGACGCTGTCGACGACCGGCTTGAGCCGCCCCGCACGGACATGCGGCCAGACGGTGCGCGACAGCTCGTCGGCGACCAACGACTTGAACTCGACCGATCGGCCCCGCAGCGTCGAACCGGTCAGCGTGAGACGTCGGGTCATCAGATCGGTGATCGCGATTTCGACCTTGGCACCGCGCTGGACGGCGATCGAGACATGGCGGCCGTCGTCGGCGAGGCAGGCGATGTTGCGGGCGACATAGTCACCGCCGATCATGTCCAGCACCGCTTGGACGCCGCGCCCGCCGGTGATCCGCTTGACCTCCTCGACGAAGTCGGCGCTGCGATAGTTGATCGCGTGCGCAGCGCCGATCTCCACCGCGCGGGCGCACTTCCCGTCCGATCCCGCGGTGACGATCACCGTCAGCCCGAACAGGCGGCCGAGCGCGATCGCCATCGTGCCGATGCCGCTGGTGCCGCCATGGACCAGAACGGTGTCGCCCTCGACCGCGTAGGCGCGCTCGAACAGGTTGGTCCACACCGTGAAGAGCGATTCCGGCATGGCGGCGGCCTCGACCATCGACAGCGCGTCCGGCACCTCGAGGCATTGCGACCAGGGCGCGGCCGCATATTCGGCATAGCCGCCGCCGGCGAGGAGCGTGCACACCCGCTTGCCGAGCATCGCGGGGAGGACGCCCTCCCCGACCCCCACGACCGTGCCGGAAACCTCCATACCGGGGATAGACGGGGCACCCTTCGGTGGCGGATAGCGCCCCTGCCGCTGCATCACGTCGGCGCGGTTCAGGCCCGCCGCGGCTACCTTGACCAGCAGCTCCGACAGCCCGGGGCGCGGCACCGGCCGCTCGACGATGCGCAGCGTTTCGGGGCCGCCGGCGCCGTCCGGATCGATCGCCCGCATCTTTTCCGGCACATCGGCCATATCGTCCCCCGCGCGCCGCGCATGAAATCGGCTGGGGGTTTATTGACATGGGCGGGCGGCCGGTCAACGCTGCACACCATGGAGCCGGACGATCTTCCTGCCAGGCGCGCCGACGACCTTCTCGCCCAGCTCGGGCGACAGGATCTCGACCCGCTGTCGGTCGAGGAACTGGCGGAGCGGATCGCCGCGCTGGAGGCGGAGATCGCCCGCGCACGAACCAGGATGGCGCGCGCCGTTAACCATCGCGCAAGCGCGGACGCGTTATTCCGGAGATGAAGATGGGGCCGCCGATGCGCGAAGGACGCAATGGCCCATGCTGCGGCGGCGTTCTTGATCCGCGCGTCCCGAATCCCGACATGGTCGTCGAGGGTTCGCAACGTTCGGGCCCGAAGGAGTAGATAGATCATGCCCTCATTCGCCCGCGAGCTGGAACAGACGCTGCACAATGCGCTGACCGCCGCCAGCAGCCGTCGCCACGAATATGCGACGCTCGAGCATCTGCTGCTTGCGCTTGTCGACGATGACCATGCCTGCAAGGTGATGAGCGCCTGCGGCGTGGATCTCGGCGAGCTCAAGGAAGCGGTCACGCTCTACCTCGATACCGAGCTCGACGCGCTCAAGGTCGACGGCAGCAGCGATCCTTCGCCGACCTCGGGTTTCCAGCGCGTCGTTCAGCGCGCGATCCTGCACGTCCAGTCTTCAGGCCGAGACGAGGTAACCGGCGCCAACGTGCTCGTCGCGCTCTTCTCGGAGCGCGAGAGCTATGCCGTATTCTTCCTGCAGCAGCAGGACATGAGCCGCCTCGATGCGGTCAGCTTCATCAGCCACGGCGTCGGCAAGGCCGGCCAACCCACGGAGCAACGCGAAGTGAAAGGCGCCGAGGAAGAGAAAGCCACCAAGCCGGACGCGAAGAAGGGCGAAAGCGCCCTCAAGCAGTTCTGCGTCAATCTCAACGACAAGGCCAAGGACGGCCGCGTCGATCCGCTGATCGGCCGCGGGCCGGAGGTCGACCGGACGGTCCAGATCCTCTGCCGCCGGTCGAAGAACAACCCGCTCTACGTGGGCGATCCCGGCGTCGGCAAGACCGCGATCGCCGAGGGGCTGGCGCGCAAGATCATCGAGGGCAACGTCCCCGAGGTGCTGAAGCCCGCGGTGATCTACTCGCTCGACATGGGCTCGCTGCTCGCCGGCACGCGCTATCGTGGCGACTTCGAGGAGCGGCTGAAGGCGGTCGTCACCGAACTCGAGAAGCTGCCCGACGCGATCCTGTTCATCGACGAGATCCACACCGTGATCGGGGCGGGCGCGACCTCCGGCGGGGCGATGGACGCGTCCAACCTGCTCAAGCCGGCATTGTCGGGCGGCACGATCCGCTGCATCGGATCGACCACCTACAAGGAGTTCCGCAACCACTTCGAGAAGGACCGCGCGCTGCTGCGGCGCTTCCAGAAGATCGACGTCAACGAGCCCTCGGTCGAGGACGCGATCAAGATCCTGTCGGGGCTCCGGCCGTCGTACGAGAAGCATCACTCGGTCCGCTACACGCCCGAGGCGATCAAGTCGGCGGTGGAGCTGTCGGCGCGCTACATCAACGACCGCAAGCTGCCCGACAAGGCGATCGACGTGATCGACGAGGTCGGCGCGATGCAGATGCTGGTCGCCGAGAACAAGCGCAAGAAGGTGATCACGCCCAAGGAGATCGAGGCAGTGATCGCGACGATGGCCCGGATCCCGCCGAAGTCGGTATCGAGCGACGACAAGAAGTCGCTGGCGACCCTCGACACCGATCTCAAGCGTGTCGTGTTCGGGCAGGACAAGGCGATCGAGATCCTGTCGTCGGCGATCAAGCTGAGCCGTGCCGGGCTGCGCGAGCCGGACAAGCCGATCGGCAACTATCTCTTCTCGGGGCCGACCGGCGTCGGCAAGACCGAGGTCGCGCGCCAGCTCGCCTCGATCCTTGGCATCCCGCTCCAGCGGTTCGACATGTCCGAATATATGGAGCGTCACTCGGTCAGCCGGCTGATCGGTGCGCCGCCGGGCTATGTCGGCTATGATCAGGGCGGCCTGCTGACCGATGCGGTCGATCAGCATCCGCACAGCGTGCTGCTGCTCGACGAGATCGAGAAGGCGCATCCCGACCTGTTCAACATCCT
>CAXTTP010000045.1:0-13934 GCA_964247195.1 uncultured Sphingomonadaceae bacterium | reverse complement strand
GGATCGCCGCCGCCGACGTCGGCGTGCATGCCGGCGAACCACACCTGCTGCAGCCGACCGGCCGCGTCTGTTGCCTCGGCGGCTAGTGCAGCCTGCCGCGCGGCCGGGGCGGCGGCCGCCGCGCGAGCAAGGCGCGCCGCGCGCGCGCGCTCATAATATTCGTCCCAGAGCAGCGGCTGGAACGCGTCGCGCTCGTCGTCGAGGGCGAGCGCGTGACGCGCGGCGACGACATGATCGCCGAGGCGATAGTCGGTCATCGTCAGCGGCCAGATCCAGTCGTCGATCGCCCGGGTGATCTCGGTGATCGGACCGCCATAGGCCGCCACCGTGTCCCACACGCCCACGAAACGGACGGCGGTGTTCTTCTTGCCGGGACGGTAGCGCGGCTTGCCGATGCGGCCGATCGCGACGATCAGGTCGCGGAAGGCGCGCAGCACGCTGGTGCCCCAGGGAATGACGTTCGCGCGGTTGGCGCGGCAGAACTCGCGGAACGCGTCCGCGGACTGTCGGGCGAGATCGCGCTCGTCGTCGTAAGGGACGACGCCCTGCGAGCCGATCAGCGCGACGAGCAGGCGGATGGTGAAGGCGCCGCGGCTGAACCCGAACGCGAAGATGTCGTCGCCGGGCGCGTAGTTGCGGCAGAGGAAACGGTACATGTGCAGGATGTTGCGCTTCAGCCCGAAGCCGAACACGCCGCCGAGGACGGCCAACGGCCTGAACGACGAGGTGCCGACGCCGTTGTCGTAATTGGCGATCTGGACCGTGGTCGGGCTGCCCGGTCCCAGGTCGAGCGCCTGATAGATCCGCCAGACGTTCGTCTTGAACAGCTTGCCGCTGCTGTTGCCGGTTCCGTCGGACAACAGGATGATGCGCTTGTGGGTCGTGAAGGGCGCCTGCGGCGATGCCGCTACAGGCTGTGGGATTGCCGCCGCATCTGCGACGCGCGCGGATGTGTTGGCCGCCGCCTGAGGCTCCAGCATCTTCGGCTCCCCTGCTTCCCGCGCGTTGCCCCCGCACGGGTCCCTCCGGCACGAAACTGCGCTCTCTCGCCGGCGGCTTCAAGCACCTTTTGCGCGGCCCATGCGGCGCGGTGATGCAGGTCAGGGGTGGCGTGGCAGCGGAGGCCGCACCGACGTTTGCGCCGCGTTCGCCCGCCTAGTTGGGGAGACGCTGCTCCACCTTCTCCACCCACTCCGGGTAGAAGCAAGGCTCGCGGTTCGACCAGCCCGGCGCGGTCGCCGCCGCCTCGCTGATCGACTGCAGCAGCACGCGGCGCTTCTCGGGATGGAGGTGTGGCAGCGCCGCCGCGGCGCAAAACGCGCCGGGCAGCCACGGCCGGACGCTGGCGCCGATCAGCCGCTCGTAGAGGAAGCGGTAGGCGCCGAAGCTCACCAGCCGGTCCTGTCCGAGATCGAAGGCGGAGATCGTAACCAGCGGGGCGAAGAAGGGTTCGACCGCGTCGATGCCGCTGTCGTCCGGAACCATGCCGCGGATGTGGTCGAGCCGGCCGTAGATCCGCGCCTGGGCGCGTATGCTCGCCGCCTCGATGACGTCGCGCGACCAGCGGCTGAGCGCGTCTTCGCGGGCGAGGCCGACATCCAGCGAGCGCCGGATGTAGCGCTGGGTCGCGGCAGCGAAACCGGCGAACTCCTTCATCTCGGCGAGGGTCATCGCGCCGTCTGCCGGACGTCCTTGGGTGCCCATGAAGAAACTCCCCAACCTGTTCAGGCGTGATGATTGCGCCTGCGTGGTTACCGCGCGATTAATCCGGCGGCGTCCTACGAGGATGGGAGCATCTTTTCTGTTGCGACGCAACATGGTTTTCGCGGATCGTCACAATCCGGCAACACTGTGCTGTCAGCGCCTATTCCTTGGCCGCCATCCGCTCCTTCTCGGCCTCTTCGTCATAGCCGGAGGAAGGCGCCGGATCCTTGCCCTTGCCGGGCTGGGTGTTGGACGGCGCGTCCGACGTCGGAAAAGACTCGTCCAGGGCCACGTCCAGCTTGGCATCCTCGTCGCCTGGATTGCGGCGGAGGCGGGCGCTGTCGGTAGCATCGAGCGCGGTTCGCACCTCTGGTGTTTCCGGCGCCTTCTCGCCGTCATCGGTGGCATTGCCTTGATCGATCGCGCTCATGGTGCAGCTCCCTTGGATGGAAGGTCAACGCGCGCCCGTATCGCCCGTTCCTTGACCGGCGACGTACCCGTGAAGCCGCGACTTTCGATCAACGCACGGCAGCGCTCGACGGACCGCGAGGCGAATTGACGCCTTTAGCGGCGATCGCCGTTATGCATGCAGCGATGGCCAGCATCCCCGACCCTGCCGCCGTGGCCGACGACCCGCATCGGCCGGCGATCGCGCCGCGTGACGCGTTGCTGTCGATTGCCGCGTTCTGGCTGTTCTATTTCGCGATCGTCACGGTTCGCGGGGCGGTGCTGGAGATCGCGTCGCTGGGCGAGATGCTCGCTCCGCGCACCTTGGTTACGCTGGTCGGCATGGCGCTCACCTACGTCATGTACCTGCTGCTGCGGAGGATGCCGAACGCCTCGCTGGGCCGCAGCGTCGCTGTCGTCGCGCTGCTCGCGATCCCCGCTTCGATCCTCTATTCGACGACCAACTGGGTCGCTTTCCGCTCGCTCGACGAGAAGCTCCTGAGCCGGTCCTCGAGCACGGTGACGATCCGCAATTCCGAATACGGCACGCCGCAGGTGGCGATCGGCCCGGAGCCGGGGCTCGCACCGCCGCCACCGCTCCCGCCGCCCGCGCCAGGCACGACCACTACGCTCGTCCAGGTCAGCGGTAGCGATTCGCGCGAAGCCCCCAGCGGCCCGGTGGCGATGATCGCGGATAACGCCGCCAACGGCTATTTCTTCTTCGTCGCCTGGGCCGCGCTCTATCTGGCGCTCTGCTACGCCGCCGAAACCCGGCTCGCCGAGCGCCGCGCCGCCCGCTTC
Source organism: uncultured Sphingomonadaceae bacterium (assembly GCA_964247195.1). GTDB lineage: Bacteria > Pseudomonadota > Alphaproteobacteria > Sphingomonadales > Sphingomonadaceae > JAQGLK01. The sequence goes on along the minus strand of CAXTTP010000045.1, from coordinate 10,982 downwards.
CGCGCCGCCGCCCAGCTCGCCGAGCTCCGCGCGTTGCGCTATCAGGTCAATCCCCACTTCCTGTTCAACACGCTCAACTCGCTATCCTCGCTGGTGCTGGTCGACCGGCGCGAGGAGGCGGAGCGGATGATCCTCAACCTCTCGACGTTCTTCCGCACCAGCCTCACCGCCGATCCCGCCGAGGACCTGCCGCTCGCCGAGGAGATCAAGCTGCAGGCGCTCTACCTGGAGATCGAGCGGGTCCGCTTTCCCGATCGCCTGAAGGTCGAGTTCCTCATCCCCGAACCGCTGCGCAGCGCCTGCGTACCGGCGCTGATCCTGCAGCCGCTGGTCGAGAACGCGATCAAATATGGCGTGTCGCGGTCGCGCGCGCCGGTTACGATCCGGGTGGAAGGGCGGGAGGATTCGGCCGGGATGGTGCTCAGCGTGACCGACGACGCATCCGCCGTCGACGGCGATCCGCCGGCGGACGGCACCGGCCTCGGCCTGCGCAACGTGCGTGACAGGCTCGCCGCGCGCTTCGGCACCGCCGGCACCTGCCGTTGGGGTCCCCGGGCGGAGGGCGGCTTCACCGCGACGCTCCACATGCCGGTGGTGCGGCGTGGCTGCTGAGGCGCCGCTGCGCACCCTCGTCGTCGACGACGAGCCGCTGGCGGTCGAGCGGCTGCAGGTGCTCTGCGCGCGCGAAGCGGGCATCGACCTGGTCGGCGTCGCCGGCGACGGCGAAGCGGCGCTCAGGATGGTCGACGCGCTCGAGCCCGACCTGATCCTGCTCGACATCGCCATGCCCGGCCGTGACGGCGTGGAGGTCGCGCGCGCCGTCGAGCGCCGGCCGCGCCGCCCGGCGGTGGTCTTCTGCACCGCCTTCGATCGGTTCGCGGTCACCGCGTTCGAAGTGTCGGCGGTGGACTATCTGCTGAAGCCGGTGTCGGCAGAGCGGCTGTCGCGGGCGGTGGCGCGCGTGCACGAGTTGCTCCGCGCGCCGCCGCCGCCCGTCCCGGCCGCGCCGTGGACCGAGGAGTTCTGGGTGCCGCACCGCTCCGAGATGATCCGCGTGGCGGCGCAGGACATCGACCGGATCGAGGCGGAGCGGGACTATATGCGCCTGCATGTCGGCGCCCGCTCCTTCCTGCTCCACGCGACGATCGGCGAGCTCGAACGGCAGCTCGATCCGGCGAAGTTCGTCCGCCTCCATCGCTCCACGATCGTGCGCCGGCGCTTCATCGCCAAGCTCCGCCATGACGGCCTCGGCGTATGGCACGCGGACCTCGCCGACGGCACCGAGGTGCGGATCGGCCGCACCTATCTGCCGGCGGCGCGCGCGCTGATGGGGCGCTAACCCGCGTCAGGCAGACGAGCAGGCAGTTGGCACGACGACGCCCCCGGGCAAGGGAACCCGGGGGCGTCCGCCGCCGCGGCCGTCCTGGCCCGGCGGCGCCGGGCCCGGGGGCTCTCGGACCGCGGCGGCGATCAGGGAACCGAGATCGTGCCGGTCGGCAGTGCACTCGCGAGGGCGCTGCCACGGTTCGCGCGGGCGACCGCCAGTTCGACCCCGGCAGCGGCGTTGGCGACGGCAACGACACGGCATTTGTTCATCGCCGCCATGGCACCGAGATCGCGCAGATCGGCATTGCCGCACACCGTGCGAGCGGCGCGAGCGATGCGCTGGTTGAGCCGGGCGACATCGTGCGCGCGGGTGAGGTCGAGATCGGCATGGCGAACCTGGAGGCTCGGACCGGCCTGGAGGGTCGCGGCGTTCGCGGAGCCGGTGCCGACCGCGGCGGCGGCGAGAACGAGCGAGGCGATGCCGACGGCGGCGGCGTTGAACATGGTGAGGCTCCTTTGGGAATGGGTGTGGACTGAAATCTGCCGGCCGCGTGGCGTTACGCCGCCGATGGAGGGGATGTACCGCCATGCCCGGACCGGCTCACGCGGGCTTCGATGGAAGCGGGCGGGGAGTCGGCAGACGACTTTCCGGCCGACCAACGACATAGTGCGATCGACGAACCGAGGTGCAGCTGGCGCGTCCGGAGGCGATCGGCCGACTCGGCTGGCGGCGGCCCCGGACTGCGGCTAAAGCGCCGCGATGCCTCCCCTCTTCCTCGTCATGCTCGGCGGCGCGATCGGTGCCGGGTTCCGCTATCATGTCGCCATGGTGGCGCTGCGCAACATGGGGCCCGGCTTCCCGTGGGGCACCTGGATCGTGAACCTGCTCGGCGGCCTGCTGATGGGTATCCTCGCCGGCACGGTCGCCCGCGATGCGCAGGGCAGCGAGCCGCTGCGCCTGTTCCTGGGGGTGGGCGTGCTCGGCGGCTTCACCACCTTCTCGGCGTTCAGCCTGGAGAGCTACAACATGCTCGTGCGCGGGGACGGCGCGCTCGCCGCCGCTTATGCGATCTCGTCGGTGGTGGGCGCGATCCTCCTGCTGGGGGTCGGCGTGTGGCTGACGCGGCTCACCGGATGAGCAACCCCGCCGATCCCGCGGTCGAGAGCGACGTCCGCAGCTTCACCGTCGCCGCCGACGACGACGGCATCCGCCTCGATCGCTGGTTCAAGCGCCATCTGCCGGATACCAGCTTCAACATCGTCTCGCGCTGGGCGCGGACCGGCCAGCTCCGCGTCGACGGCAAGCGCATCGCGCCGGGCGACCGGATCGAGGCAGGGCAGCTGATCCGCGTCCCGCCGGCCGATGCCGCACCCGCGGTTCCAAGCGCGCGCGCAGGGCCGGCGCGGCCGCCGCTCTCCGCCGAGGATGCGGCGTTCGTCCGCAACCTCGTCATCCACGAGGACGTCCAGGCGTTCGTCATCGACAAGCCGCCCGGCCTCGCCACCCAGGGCGGCACCAAGACCGAGCGCCATGTCGACGGCCTGCTCGACGGATTGCAGGGCAGCTATGATTCTCGCCCCAAGCTGGTCCACCGGCTCGACAAGGACACCTCCGGCGTCCTCCTTCTCGCCCGCACGTCGCGCGCGGCGGCGTTCTTCGCCAAGGCCTTCTCCAGCCGCACCGCGCGCAAGGTCTACTGGGCGCTGGTCGCCGGCGTACCGCCGATCGACGACGGCATGATCGAGCTGGCCCTGGCCAAGCAGCCCGGCACCGGCGGCGAGAAGATGCATGTCGACGAGAAGGAGGGCAGCCCGGCGCGAACCCGCTACCGAGTCATCGATCAGGCCGGCAACCGTGCCGCCTGGGTCGAGCTTCAGCCGTTCACCGGCCGCACCCACCAGCTGCGCGTGCACATGGCCGCGATCGGCCATCCGATCATCGGCGACGGCAAATATGGCGGCGCCGAGGCATTCCTTACCGGCACGATCAGCCGCAAGATGCACCTCCACGCCCGCCGCCTGAAGATCGATCATCCCGATGGCGGCGCGATCGACGTGACGGCGCCGCCGCCGGCACATTTTGCCGAAAGCCTCGCCTCGCTCGGTTTCGACACGTCGGTGCCCGACCTGCCGCTCGAGGAGCCGAAGTTCAGCGAGACCGCCGAGGGCAAGCGGCGGGCGGTAAGCGCCGCGGCTAAGGCCCGCCGGAAGGAGCGCCGCGGCGAACGGCGCGGGCGCGGGCGCGACTGATGCACCCCGACCGGAGCTTCGCGGCGGATGCCGATCCGGTGACGGGCGCGCGCGGCGCATGAACCGGCTCGCCATCCTCGATTGCGACGGCACGCTGGTCGACGGCGCCGCCAGCATCTGCCTGGCGATGGAGGAATGCTTCGCCGATGCCGCGTTGCCGGCGCCGCCCCGCGCAGCAACGCGCCGGGTCGTCGGCCTCAGCCTGACCGAGGCGATGCGCCTGCTCCATCCGGCCGGCAGCGACACGTCGCACGATGCGCTCGCGGCAAGCTACAGGCGCGTGTTCCAGCGGCTGCGCGCCGCCGGCATGGCGCCCGACCCGCTCTACGAAGGCATGGCCGAGGCGATCGCGACGCTGATCGACGATGGCTGGATGCTCGGCGTCGCCACCGGCAAGTCCGATCGCGGCCTCGCCTACGCGCTCGATCACCATCGGCTGGGCCAGCATTTCGTCACCCTCCAGACCGCTGACCGCCACCCCTCCAAGCCGCACCCTTCGATGGTCGAGGCGGCGATGGCGGAAGCCGGCGCCACGCCCGCCTCGACCGCGATGATCGGCGACACTAGCTACGACATGGCGATGGCGAAGGCCGCGGGCGTGTTCGCGGTGGGCGTGACCTGGGGCTATCACGACCGGGCCGAACTGATCGCGGAAGGCGCCGACCGCATCGCCGATCGCCCGGCCGACATACCCGCCTTGCTGAAGGATCTCGCATGACCGGCGACGAGGCGGACCGCCTGACGCGCGCGCGCTTCGCGAAGCTGAGCGCGGTGCGGGCGGCGGGCGTGGTACTCATGCTGGCCGGGCTCTGGATCTGGGTCGGCAACCCGCTCCGCGACGGCGGCGACATGCCGGTCGGCTTCCCGCTGTTCGTCGTGGGGTTCACCGCGTCGCTGATCCTGCCTCAGATCCTCGCGCGGCGCTGGCGCACCCCGCGGGATCGATGAAGCGCTTCTACAAGAGCGTCACCGCCGAACCGGAGCCGGGCGGCATCGCGATCCGGCTCGACGGCCGCGCCGTCCGCACTCCCGCGCGCGCGACGCTGCTGCTGCCGGGCAACGCGATCGCGCAGGGTGTCGCGGCGGAATGGCAGGCGCAGGGCGACGAGATCGATCCGCGATCGATGCCGCTCACCGGCCTTGCCAATGCCGCGATCGATCATGTCGCGCCCGATCCCGCCGCCTTCGTGGCGCCGCTCGCCGCTTATGCCGAGACCGACCTGCTCTGCTACCGCGCGGCGGAGCCGCCGCCGCTCGTCGCGCGGGAGGCGGCGGAATGGGATCCGCTGCTCGCCTGGGCGGCGGCGCGCTACGATGTCGGGTTCGAGATCGCCTCCGGCATCGTCCACCGCAAGCAGCCGACAGCGACGATCCGCCGCCTCGTCGCCGCGCTCGCCGCCAATTCCGTCTTTGCGCTGGCGGCGCTGTCGCCGCTCGTCACCATCGGCGGATCGCTGGTCGTGGCGCTGGCGCTGGCGGAAGGGCGGATCGCTGCGGACGCCGCGTTCGACGCCACCCATCTCGACGAGCTGTGGCAGGCGGAGCAATGGGGCGAGGACGCGCTCGCGCTCCGGCACCGCCAGGCGCGGCGGCGCGACTTCGCCGCCGCCGCGTACTTCCTGTCGCTACTGGAGCGGTGAGCGCAGCGCCGGCGGCAAGAACCAGCGTGTAATGACCAGTCCGGCCGCGGCGAAACCGAGGAAGTCGCCGAGGAAGGTGTAGATGAAATAGCCCGGCCCGAAATGATTGAACAACGGCTGGCCGAGATCGAGATAGAGCGTCACCGCCAGCGCGAACAGCACCGCCGCCCGCGCCCGATCGACGAACGCCGGCACCCCACGCGCCACGATCGCGAGCGCGGCGGCGAAGATCACGCCGGCCAGCAGCGACAGCAGCAGCCCCGCGACGAGTGCGGTCGTATCCACCGCCGGGAAGCCGGAGGTGTTGAAGTGGATCATTGCGATCGGCCCCTTGCCGAACAGGATCGTGCCCTGTTCCGTACCGGCCGACGGGATCGAATAGGTGCCGGTGCCGCTCAGCGTCAGGTTCTGCGACAACGCCGCCTGCACCGCCGCGCTCTGCCCGTCGGTGACGCGCGAAAATGCGAGGCCGGACAGCGGCGTTCCCCAGAACAGGAAGCCCACGAGATACATTGCAAGGCCGCCGAGCAGCCCCCCGATCAGCGTGCGTGCCATGGCCGGTAACTCCCATCGATCGGGCCGGAGGCTAGTCCCCTGGGGACGCGAGGAAAAGCGCAGTTCGCCCCTCTTCGGACGCTCACCCCATCAGGCGGCGGGCAAAGCCGATCAGCCCGGTCTGGCGGCTGCGCTTGAGCCGCTCGGCCTGCAGGATAGTCCGGACCTGCGCGAAGCATTGCTCGACGGCATCGTTGACGAGCACATAGTCGTAGCCGTCCCAGTGGCTGATCTCGCTCGCCGCGCGCGCCATCCGCGCCGCGACCACCGCGGGATCGTCGGTGCCGCGCGCCGCCAGCCGCCGGCCGAGCTCGTCCACCGAGGGCGGCAGGATGAAGACGCGCACGACGTCGCCGCCAGCCTGCTGGAAAAGCTGCTGCGCGCCCTGCCAGTCGATATCGAACAGCACGTCGCGGCCCTCGGCCAGCAAGCGCTGCACCGGTGCGCGCGGCGTGCCGTAACGGTGATCGAACACGTGCGCCCATTCGAGGAAGTCGCCCGCCGCAACCATTTCCTTGAAGCGCGCGGTATCGACGAACTGATAGTCCACGCCGTCGGTCTCACCGGCTCGCATCGGGCGGGTGGTTGCCGATACCGACATCGCGACGTCCGGCTCGGCACCGAGCAGCATCCGCGCGATCGTCGATTTGCCGGCGCCGGACGGCGAGGAGAGCACGAATAGAACGCCGCGTCGGGCGAGCGGGGAAGACGATACCATGACCGCTCTTGCCGCCGCGCCGGCCCCGCCGTCAACGGCGGCGATGCCGGGGGCCGGCTCGCGCGCTATTCGCCGCGCGCGTTGTCGACGAGCTTCTTGGCGACCACCACCCCGGCGACCACAAGTGCCAGCGGCACGACGCGCTTGGCGACGCCGACGCCTATCGCACCGATGGCAGCGCCCTTGACGCCGCTCTCGCCATGGTGCCGATCGATCTCGCCGCCGATCACCGCGCCCAAAATCTTGCCGATCATTGCTGTCTCCTGCTCAAGCCGTCCTGCAAGCGCAGCAGGCTCGGCGATGTTCCGCCTCAGCGGCCGAGCATCGCCTCGGGCAGGACGACGCGATCGAACGTCGCGGCATCGACCAGCCCCAGCGCCGCTCCCGCCTCCTTCAGCGTCAGTCCGTGGGCATGGGCGTGCTTGGCGATCTTGGCGGCATTGTCGTAGCCGATCTCGGGCGCGAGCGCGGTGACCAGCATCAGCGACCGGTCGAGCAGGTCGCGGATGCGTTCCCGGTTCGGCTCGAGGCCATCGAGCGCGCGCGTCCGGAAGCTGTCCATGCCGGTGGCGAGCAGGTCGATCGAGCGCAGCACCGCAGCGCCGATCAGCGGCTTGAAGACATTGAGCTCCATGTGCCCCTGCAACCCGCCCACAGTGATCGCGACATGGTTGCCCATCACCTGTGCCGCGACCATCGTCAGCATCTCGCACTGGGTCGGATTGACCTTGCCGGGCATGATCGAGCTGCCGGGCTCGTTCTCCGGCAGGCTGAGCTCGCCGAGCCCGCAACGGGGACCCGAGCCGAGCAGGCGGATGTCGTTGGCGATCTTGGACAGCGACACGGCGAGCGTGTTGAGCCGCCCCGAGAAGTCGACCAGCGTATCGTGGGTGGCGAGCGCCTCGAACTTGTTGGGCGCGGTTTCGAACGGAAAGCCGGTCAAGGCCGCGACCTCGGCCGCGAACGCCTCGCCGAAGCCGGGCGGCGCATTGAGCCCGGTGCCAACCGCCGTGCCGCCCTGCGCGAGCTTAGCGAGGCCGTGCTCGATCAAAGGCGCGATGCGGACGCGGGCGGAGCGTATCTGCGCATAATAGCCCGAGAATTCGTCGCCGAGCGTCAGCGGCGTCGCGTCCTGGAGGTGGGTGCGGCCGATCTTGACGATGTCGCCCCAGGCCTGTGCCTTGGCGAGCAGTGTCTCCTCCAGCCGCTCCAGCGCCGGCAGCAGCGTGCGCGTCGCGGCGAGCGCAGCGGCGATGTGGAGCGCCGTCGGGAAGCTGTCGTTCGACGACTGGCCCATGTTGACATGATCGTTCGGGTGGACCGGGCTCTTGCCACCGCGGATGCCGGCCAGCGCCTCGTTGGCGAGCCCGGCGACCACCTCGTTGACGTTCATGTTCGATTGCGTGCCGGACCCGGTCTGCCAGATCACCAGCGGAAACTGGTCGTCATGCTTTCCCGCAGCGACCGCCGCCGCCGCAGCCTCGGTCGCGTCGGCGAGCTCGTCCGGCAGCCCGTGCCGTCGGTTCACCCGCGCCGCCGCCTGCTTCACCAGCGCCAGCGCGTGGACGATCCCGATCGGCATCCGCTCCTGCGCGCCGAACGGGAAATTCTCGATCGAGCGCTGCGTCTGCGCGCCCCAATAGGCGTCGGCCGGCACCTCGATGGGGCCGAAGCTGTCGGTTTCGGTGCGGGTTGCCATATTCACTCCGACCGGCGGCGAGCCGTCATTTCTTGCGGGTGAAATCCACCGAGACGACGTTCGATCCGTCCTCGATCGGCTCGGCGAGCGGCTGGTCGTTGCCGGCGGCGCCGGTCTGCTCGGGCGGAGCTTCCTCCGCCTGCGCCTGGAACTGTAACGCGAAGTTGACCGCCGGATCGACGAAGCCGGTCACCGCCGCGAACGGGATGTGGAGCTTGGCGCCGACCTGGTTGAAGCTCAACCCGACCTCGAAGCGGTCATCGTAGACCTTGAGGTCCCAGAAGCGGTTCTGGATCACGATCGTCATCTCGTCCGGGAAGCGCGCGACGAGATGCGCGGGAATGTCGACGCCTGCCGCCCCGGTCTTGAAGGTGATGTAGAAATGGTGCTCGCCGGGCAGGCCGCCTGCCGCCTCGACCTCGCCCAACACCCGCCCGACGACCGCGCGTAGCGCTTCCTGCACGATTTCGTCGTACGGAATCAGGCTGTCGGGCGTCGTATCGCTCATCGCCGCTTGGTGAACGCTGCGGTTTGCGGGGTCAAGCGCGTTGCGCGCACCTAGCCAGCCGCTATAGCGCGGGGCGATGCGAACGGCCACGATCCACCGCAAGACCAACGAGACCGAGATCGTTGTCGAGATCGACCTCGACGGCGCCGGCAGCTACGAAGTGGCGACCGGGATCGGCTTCCTCGATCACATGCTCGAGCAGCTCTCGCGCCACTCGCTGATCGATCTGCGGCTGCGCGCGACCGGCGACCTCCATATCGACCAGCACCACACCGCCGAGGACAGCGGCATCGCCCTCGGCACGGCGATCGCGCAGGCGCTCGGCGACCGCAAGGGGATCACCCGCTTCGGTCACGCCTATGCGCCGATGGACGAGACGCTGACCCGCTGCGCCATCGACATCTCCGGCCGCCCGTTCCTCGTCTGGCGGACCGAGTTCAGCCAGCCGCGGCTCGGCGAGCTCGACAGCGAGCTCGTCGAGCATTTCTTCCACTCGCTCGCGCAGGCCGCCGGCATCACCCTCCATGTCGAGACGCTGTACGGCCGCAACAACCACCATATCGTCGAGAGCGCGTTCAAGGCGTTCGCCCGCGCGCTGCGCGCCGCGGTCGAGATCGATCCCCGCAAGGCGGACGCGATCCCGTCGACCAAGGGGACGCTGGGCGGCCATGGCTGAGCGCATCGCGCTCGTCGATTATGGTGCGGGCAATCTGAGATCGGTGCACAATGCGCTCGCCGCCGCGGGTGCAAGCGGCGTCGCGGTGACCGACGATCCGGAGGTGGTTGCCGCCGCCGACCGCATCGTGTTGCCCGGCGTCGGCGCGTTCGCCGCCTGCATGTCCGCGCTCGTCGCCGTGCCCGGCATGGTCGAGGCGATGCGCGGCGTGGTGCTGGAGCGCGGCCGGCCGTTCCTCGGCATCTGCGTCGGCATGCAGCTGATGGCGGATGCCGGCGAGGAGCATGGCCGCCATGCCGGGCTCGGCTGGATCGGCGGCACCGTCCGCCACCTCGCGCCGGCCGATCCCGCGCTCAAGGTGCCGCACATGGGCTGGAACGACGTCGACGTGGCGCCGGGCCACCCGCTGATCCTGCCGGGCGAGGCTTATTTCCTCCACAGCTACGCCTTCGCGCCGGCGGACCCGTCGACGTGCGTCGCGGTTACCGACCACGGCGGCCCGGTGACCGCCGCGATCGGCCGCGACAACCTACTCGGCGTGCAGTTCCATCCCGAGAAGAGCCAGGCCTATGGTCTCGCCTTCCTCGCCCGCTTCCTCGAGTGGCGCCCATGAAAGGTCTGTCATGAGTCTCACCGTCTGGCCTGCGATCGATCTCAGCGGTGGCCAAGTCGTGCGCCTCGCCCAGGGCGACATGGAGCGCGCCACCGTCTATGGCGACGACCCCGCCGCCCAGGCCCGCGCGTTCGCCGGTGACGGCGCTGACCATCTCCACGTCGTCGATCTCGACGGAGCGTTCGCCGGCCGCGCCGTCAACGCCGACGCCGTCGAGGCGATCGTCAAGGCGTTCCCCGGCAAGGTCCAGCTCGGCGGCGGCATCCGCGACCGCGAGTCGATCGACCGTTGGCTCAGCCTCGGCGTCGACCGTGTCGTCATCGGCACCGCCGCGCTCGAGGATCCGGACCTCGTCCGCGGCGCCGCGCGCGACCTGCCCGGCCGCATCGTCGTCGGCGTCGACGCGCGCGGCGGCATGGTCGCGACGCGTGGCTGGGCCGATGTCTCGGACGTGCCCGTGGTCGATCTCGCCGCCCGCTTCGCCGATGCCGGCGTGGCCGCTTTGCTGTTCACCGACGTCGGCCGCGACGGCATGCTCAAGGGGTGCAACATCGATGCGACGCTCCGCCTCGCCCGCCACACCAGCATCCCGGTGATCGCCAGCGGCGGCGTGGCCAGTCTCGGCGACATCCTCTCGCTCGCCCGCCACACCTCCGACGGGATCGAGGGCGTGATCACCGGCCGCGCGCTCTACGACGGTACGCTCCTGCTCACCAGCGCGCTGAAGGTCGCGCGCGGGTGACGGCCGGGCGATGACCGTCCGCGTCCGGGTCATCCCCTGCCTCGACGTTGCCGGCGGCCGCGTCGTCAAGGGCATCAACTTCGTCGACCTCGCCGATGCCGGCGATCCCGTGGCGCAGGCGCGCGTCTATGACGCGGCGGGCGCCGACGAACTCTGCTTCCTGGACATCACCGCCAGCCACGAGGGCCGCGGCACCATCCTCGACGTCGTCGCCCGCACCGCCGCGGTCTGCTTCATGCCGCTGACGGTCGGCGG
>CAXTTP010000044.1:13875-13976 GCA_964247195.1 uncultured Sphingomonadaceae bacterium | reverse complement strand
TCGGCGACCTGGACGTGGCGCTGCGCCGGCTCGTCGAAGGTGGAGGAGATCACCTCACCCTTCACCGATCGCTGCATGTCGGTGACTTCCTCGGGCCGCTC
>CAXTTP010000044.1:0-13865 GCA_964247195.1 uncultured Sphingomonadaceae bacterium | reverse complement strand
GTGTTGTACGCGCGCCCGAGGCGGGTGATCGAATCGAGCAGGATCACGACGTCCTTCTTGTGCTCGACGAGGCGCTTGGCCTTTTCGATCACCATCTCGGCGACGGCGACGTGGCGGGTGGCGGGCTCGTCGAAGGTGGAGGAGACGACCTCGCCCTTCACCGAACGCTGCATGTCGGTGACTTCCTCGGGCCGCTCGTCGATCAGCAGCACGATCAGGAACACGTCGGGATGGTTATCGGTGATCGCCTTGGCGATGTTCTGGAGCAGCACCGTCTTGCCGACCCGAGGCGGCGCTACGATCAGCGCGCGCTGGCCCATGCCCTGCGGACTGACGATGTCGATGACGCGCGCCGACTTGTCCTTGACGGTCGGATCGAGGGTGTCGAGAGTCAGCTTGCGTTCGGGATAGAGTGGGGTGAGATTGTCGAAGTTGACACGATGGCGGACGACGTCCGGATCGTCGAAATTGATCGTCGACAGCTTGGTCAGCGCGAAATAGCGCTCGCCGTCCTTGGGCCCCCGGATCTCGCCTTCCACGGTGTCGCCGGTGCGGAGCCCGAACTTGCGGACCTGGTTCGGCGAGATGTAGATGTCGTCGGGGCCGGCGAGGTAATTCGCCTCGGGGCTGCGCAGGAAGCCGAAGCCGTCGGGCAGCACCTCGATGGTGCCCATGCCCATGATCTCCTCGCCGTTCTCCGCCTGCACCTTCAGGATGGCGAACAGCAGGTCCTGCTTGCGCAGCGTCGACGCGCTCTCGATGCCGAGCTCCTCGGCCATGGTCACCAGCTCGGCCGGCTTCTTCTTCTTCAAGTCTTTGAGATGCATGCTATTTCCTGATGGAACCGGCGACTACGTGGCGCTCTGGCAGCGATCGGGTCGGGAAGATGGCCACGCTCGAACGGCTGGCCAGCAATCGTCGCGGTAGGCGGGCTACCGGTTCAAGTCAAGCGCGCCCGCGGCGCTCCCCATCAGATGGGAAGTGTCGTTCGGAGTTTCCAGTCGGCGCGACTAGAAGGGCTTCACGATCACCAGGATCACGATGATCGCGGTGGCGATCCCCGGCACCTCGTTCATCAGCCTGAGTGCCCTGTCTCGCGCCGGGCGATGGCCGCGGGCGAGCTTCTTGCCATAGCCGGTCGCCCAGCCATGGTAGCCGCTAAGCAGGATCACACAGGCGAGCTTGGCGTGGAACCAGCCCTGCTGGAACGCGCCGATGTCGACCGCGAGCATCAGCCCGAACAGCCAGACGAGGATCATCGCCGGGTTCAGGATGATCGTGCGCAACCGGGTTTCGCGCTCGATCCACAGCCGGTCCTCGGCCGACCCCGGCGCGACCGGCTGATGGTAGATGTAGAAACGTGGGAGCATGAACAGCCCCGCGATCCAGAAGATCACGAAGATCAGGTGCGCCGACTTCACCCATGGGTAGGCGGCGCCGAGCCAGCCGACCGACCCGGTCACATCTCACTCCGCAGCAGCGCGAGGAGATCCTCGACATGCGCGATCGGCGTGTCCGGCACGATCCCGTGGCCGAGGTTGAAGACATGCGGCCGGTCGACGAAGGCGGTCCTGATCCGGGTCACGGCGTCTTCCAGCATCCGCCCGCCGGCGACGAGCGCGAGCGGATCGAGATTGCCCTGGACCGGCAGCGACGGCGGCAGCGCGCCATCGGCCCAGAGCGGATCGACTGTCTCGTCGAGCCCGATCGCATCGACCTGCGTCTCGCGCGCATAGGCCGGCAGCTTGCCGCCCGCGCCCTTGGGGAAGCCGATGATCGGCACGCTCGGCGCCCGGCTGCGCAGCCGGGCCACGATCTCGGCGGTGGGAGCCACCACCCAGCGCTCGAACTCCGCCGGCGCGAGGCTGCCGGACCAGCTGTCGAAGAGCTGCACCGCGTCCACGCCGGCGGCGATCTGGCCGAGCAGATAGTCGACGGTCAGATCGACGATCGCAGCGACGATCGCGGCGAACCCGGCAGGATCGCGATAGGCCATGCGCCGCGTCTCGGCATGGTCGCGGCTCCCCTGCCCCGCCACCATATAGGTCGCGACCGTCCACGGGCTGCCGGCGAAACCCAGAAAGGTCGTCCCGGCCGGCAGAGCCGCCGCAACCTTGCGCACGGTGCGGTAGATCGGCTCCAGCCGCTCAGGCGCGGCCGTCAACGATGCCAGCGCCTGGTCGACGAGCGGCGGGCTCAGCCGCGGCCCCTCGCCCGCCTCGAACGCCAGCTGCTGGCCCAGCGCGTGCGGGATGACGAGGATGTCGGAGAACAGGATCGCGCCGTCGAAGCCGAAGCGGCGGATCGGCTGCAGCGTCACCTCCGCAGCGGCGTCGCTGTCCTGCACCAGATCGAGGAAGCCGCCCTTGTCGGCCCGCAGCGCCCGGTATTCGGGCAGATAGCGCCCCGCTTGCCGCATCAGCCAGACCGGCGGCGGATCGCGACGGGCGCCGGCCAGCACCGCGAGCAGCGGGCGATCCGGCGCATGTGCCGCCGATCTCAGGGGCTCCATATCTCTATACCTTAATAGGAATCTAAGAATCTGTAGCAGACAGTAGGCGCGCGCAAGCCGGGGTTTATTCGCCCCGGGCGAACTTGCCAACAGCTTGACTCGCGCGGGGCCGCGCAACGCGGCGGAGTCGGGGCTCTCCTCCCCGTCATCCACAGGCTGGGGACAGGCGGGATGCGCTGTGGACAAGATTTGGAACCAACATCGGCCAGCGGGGACGAACCCGCCGCTTGAAAGCATCCCCAGCTCCGCGCTAGCGCCGGTTCCATGGTTTTCCACAGATCCGCCCAGCCATGATCCGGCTCCATCTCCACCTGCTTTCCGATTCCACCGGCGAGACCTTGGAGAATATCGCCAAGGCCGGACTGGCCCAATTCGATGGCGTGGAGACGATCAAGCATTTCTGGCCAATGGTACGATCGGAGGGCCATCTCGACCGTGTTCTGCTCGAGATCGCGCAGCGGCCCGGCCTTGTCATCTACACGCTGGTCAATACCGATATCCGCCGCAAGCTGGAGATGCGCTGCCACGCGCTCGGGCTTTCCACGGTGGCGCCGCTCGATCCCGTGACGGAGGCGCTCTCGCGGCTGTTCGGGCAGCCGGCGAAGGCACGGCCGGGCCGCCAGCACACACTCGATGCCGCCTATTTCGCGCGGGTCGAGGCAATCCAGTTCACGATAGCGCACGACGACGGTATCGGTGCGGAGGATTGGGAGGAGGCCGACATCCTGCTCGCCGGTGTCTCGCGCTCGTCCAAAACGCCGACCGCCATCTATCTGGCCAATCGCGGCTACACCGTCGCGAACATTCCGCTGGTGGTGGAGGCCCCGCCCCCGCCGTCGCTGTACCGCCTCAAGCGTCCGCTCGTCGTCGGCCTGACGACCAGCCCGGACCGGCTGATCCAGATCCGCCGCAACCGGCTGCTGTCGCTCAACCAGTCGCCCGAAACCGCCTATGTAGACCAGGAAGCGGTGGCCGCCGAGCTCGCCTTCGCGCGGCGGATCTTTTCGGACCATGGCTGGCCGGTGATCGACGTCACCCGGCGATCGATCGAGGAGACCGCGGCCGCGATCATCAACCTCGTCAACGAACGCCGCGACGCGCACGGCACCGCATGAGCCTGATCCTCGCGTCGCAATCGGCATCGCGTCGCGCCATGCTCGCCGCGGCGCAGGTGCCGCACGAGGCGATGTTGGCCGGCGTCGACGAGGAGACGCTGAAGGCCGGGCTCCGCGCCGAGGGCGTCGCGCCGCGCGAGCTGGCCGATGCGCTTGCCGAAATGAAGGCGACCAAGCTCTCGCGCCGACATCCCGGTCGGCTGGTGCTCGGCTGCGATTCGGTGGTGGCGGAGGCCAATGGAGCGCCGCTCGACAAGGCGGCGAGCCGCGCCGAAGCGGCCGAACAGCTGCGACGCCTTCGCGGCACCACTCATCGGCTGTTCAGCGCTGCGGTGATCTGCCTCGCCGGTGCACCGATCTGGCGGCATGTCGACACGGCGCGCCTGACGATGCGGAACTTCAGCGACGACTTCCTCGAAGCCTATCTCGATGTCGAATGGCCGGCGATCGGCGGTTGCGTCGGCGGCTACCGGCTGGAGGGGATGGGCGCGCAGCTCTTCGCGCGCGTCGAGGGCAGCCACTTCACGATCCTCGGCCTGCCGCTCCTGCCGCTCCTGGATTATCTGCGGGAGCGGGGGGAACTGCCGGCGTGAACATGCCCTATGCCGAGGTGATCGGCGACCCGATCGCCCACAGCAAGTCGCCACTGATCCATGGCTTCTGGCTGCGCGAGCTCGGTATCGCCGCCGATTATCGCACGGCGCATGTCCGCGGCGATGTCCTCGCCGATCACCTGGCGCGGCGGCGCGACGATCGCTCCTGGCGCGGCTGCAACGTGACGGTCCCGCACAAGCAGGCGGTCATGACCCATCTCGACCGGATCGATCCGGCCGCCGCAGCGATCGGCGCGGTCAACACGATCGTGCCGGAGGCGGGCATGCTCGTCGGCTACAACAGCGACGCGGACGGCTTTCTCGAGCCGTTGCGACCGCTGCTCGCCACGCGGCATCTGTTTCGGCTCGCGCGGATCATCGGCAGCGGCGGCGCGGCGCGGGCGATCGCGCATGCGCTCTGGGGCGAAGGCTTCACCCTGGTGGTGATCGCACGGGATCCGGCGAAGGCGCGCGCGCTGCTGGCGCCCTACGATGCGGGCCATGTCCACGTCGGTGATCTCGCCGCGCTCGCCGGGCCGACCGACTTCGCGTTCGACGATCGCGCCGGTATCCTCGATGTCGTGGTCAACGCGACCTCGCTCGGGATGGTCGGCCAGCCGCCGCTCGCCCTCGATTTCAGCCACGTCCCCCCGCACGCGCTCGTCTACGACATCGTCTATGCCCCGCTCGAGACACCGCTCCTCGCCGAGGCGCGGCGGCGGGGTCACTCCGTCGTCGACGGACTGGCGATGCTGATCGGCCAGGCGGCGATCGCATTCGAACGCTTCTTCGGCGTTGCGGCACCGCGCGCGCGCGATGCCGAACTGCGTGCGTTGCTGACGGCCTGATCGCCGCGCGATGATCGTCTTGGGCCTCACCGGGTCGATCGGCATGGGCAAGTCGACCGTGGCGGCCATGTTCCGGGCGGCGCGGGTGCCGGTGTTCGATGCCGACGCTGCCGTCCACGCGCTGCAGGGCAAGGGCGGCGGCCTGCTCGCGGCGGTCGAGGCGCTGTTCCCGGGCACGACCGGCGCGCTCGGCGTCGATCGCGCCGCGCTCGCGGGGATCGTGCTGCGCGACAAGGCGGCGTTGCATCGGCTCGAACGGCTGGTGCACCCGGCGGTGGCGACGATGCAGCGCGATTTCCTGCGCCGGCACCGCGCCCATCGGCTGGTGGTGCTCGATATCCCGCTGCTGTTCGAGAAAGGCGGCTGGCGGCGGGTGGATGCGATCGCGGTCGTCTCCGCGCCGGCCTGGATGCAGCGCGCGCGCGTGCTGGCTCGGCCCGGAATGACGCCCGGGCGGCTCGCCCGGATCCGCGCGCTGCAGGTGCCCGATGCGGAGAAGCGCCGGCGTGCCGATCACGTGATCGATACCGGCACGACCCGGTTTCAGACGGCGGCCGCCGTCCGCCAACTCACCGCTTGCCTACGCGCCCGGGCGGTTCGATAATTGCCGGATGCGGGAGATCGTGTTCGATACTGAGACCACTGGCCTCAGCCCTCATGACGGGCACCGATTGGTCGAGATCGGTTGCGTCGAGCTCGTCAACCGGGTCGAAACCGGCCGTCATTTTCACGCTTATTTCAATCCCGAGCGGCCGATGCCGAGCGACGCCGAACAGGTCCACGGCCTGTCGGCGATCTTCCTGTCGGACAAGCCGCGCTTCCATGTGCGTGCGACCGATTTCCTCGAGTTCATCGGCGATAGCCCGCTGGTCGCCCATAACGCGACGTTCGATTTTGGCTTTCTCAATTGGGAGCTAGGCAGCTGTGGCCATCCGCTGGTCTGCACGACGCGGATGATCGATACGCTGGCGCTGGCGCGCAGCCGCCACCCCGGCGCAAAGCATAGCCTGGACGCGCTCTGCACCCGCTACGGCATCGATCGCAGCCATCGCGTGAAGCACGGCGCGCTGCTCGATGCGCAGCTTCTCGCCCAGCTCTACGTGGAGCTGACCGGCGGCCGTCAGATCGGTTTCATGCTCCGCGCCGACACGGCCGCGACGCCGGCGGTGCAAGCCGGTGCCGGCCGCCCCGCGCCTGCCATGCGGGTGCGTCCGGCGCGGCCGCATGCGGCGTCCGATGCGGAACTTGCCCGCCATGCCGCGTTTATAGCCGGTCTGGCCGATCCGCTATGGGAGCGAGCCAGGCCGCTCGGTTGACCCTTCGGACCCTCCGGCCTAAGCCCGCCGCCGCCTCGCCGCCGGCCCCTCGGGCGACCGGCAGTTGAGGCTCGAAGGGCCTGTAATTGGAGGCAAGTGAGATGGACATCCGTGTGTCTGGGCATCAGGTCGATACCGGTGACGCTTTGCGCGAGCATGTCGACGAGCGGCTGCAGGCGGTGGCGGAAAAGTATTTCTCACGCAGCATCTCGGCGCAGGTGACATTCGGCAAGGGCCCGCACGACAATCGCTTCGTCTGCGACATCGTCGCCCACGTCATGCAGGGCGTGATCCTGAAGGCGCATGGCGACGGCGCCGACGCCAACCCCGCCTTCGACGCTGCTGCCGCCAAGATCGAGACCCAGCTCAGGCGCTACATGCGCCGGCTGAAGGATCGCCAGAGCGCGAACGGCGGCGGCGCGCCGGCCGAGATCGAGGGCGATGCCGGCTACACCGTCTTCCTGTCGGCCGATGTCGAGGAGGAGCCCTCCGACAATCCGGTGATCATCGCCGAGACCCGCGTCGACGTGCCGGAGGCGAGCGTGTCCGATGCGGTGATGATGCTCGACCTGCGCAACACCGCCGCGCTCCTGTTCCGCAACTCCGGCACCGGCGCATACAATATGGTATACCGCCGTAACGACGGGACGATCGGCTGGGTCGAACCGCAGCGCGCGGCCTGAGGCGGGAGGCCAAGTGAACAAAAGCAGCGACGGCGCGATGACAGCCCGGAGCCCGATCGAGGATCTGAGCGATCTGCTAGCGCCGCAGGCGGTGCAGGCATCGCTGTCCGTGCCGAACAAGAAATCGCTGTTCCAGCAGATGGCTGCAGGCGCCGGCAAGCTGGTCGAGGTCGATCCCAAGCTCGTCGTCGAGCGGCTGGGCGATCGCGAGCGGCTGGGGTCGACCGGCTTCGGTGGCGGCGTCGCGATCCCGCACGGCAAGATCGACGGGCTGGAGAGGGTCGTCGGCATGTTCGCGCGGTTGAGCCAGCCGATCGACTTCAGCGCTATCGACGACATGCCGGTCGATCTGGTGTTCCTGCTGCTTTCGCCGCCCGATGCCGGCGTCGAGCATCTGAAGGCGCTCGCCCGGGTCAGCCGGCGTCTGCGCGACCGCGCCTTCGTCGCCAAGTTGCGCGGCGCAGGCTCGCCGGACGCGCTCTACGCCCTGTTCGCGAGCGGCGAGACGCGCGATGCCGCCTGAGCTGCGGCATGCGGCTGCGTGACCGGCGCGCGGCCCGCCTCCGGGCTGCTCGTGTCCGCCTTGCTGCGTCGGGTCTCAACCGCAGGCGGCTATGGGGCGGTGTTGGCCCGCGGCGACCCCACGGCCGGCGCGATCCTGCTCGTGGTGACCGAGCGGGGTGTCACCCAACGGCTTCTTGAGCGCGCGCTCGGCGCGGACGGCGGCTATGCCTGGGTCGGCACGGGGCCGAAGGCGTTCGACGATCCGGAACTCCTGTCCGGCTATCTGCTACGCCGGCGTCGCAACGATCCCGACCTGTGGATCGTCGAGCTCGATGGCGGGCAGGAGGCACTGGCGGAGCTCGGCTAGCGGTTCGACAGGGCTTCACGCCGTTCCCGGCCTGTTCTAAGCTCGCTGCGATGGAACCCGCCCCCGCGCTCGATCTCGGCTGCTTCGACGATGCGCCCGCCGCGGCGCGCGACGTCGCCCGCGGGGTCGCACGCCTGTTCTTCCGGCAGGACCTGATGACCTTGTGCGAAGTGCCGCTGGCCAATGGCCGCCGCGCCGACCTGCTCGCGATCGACGCGAAGGGCTGCATGACAATCGTCGAGATCAAGGTCTCGCGCGCCGACCTGCGCGGCGACGCCAAGTGGCCGAACTATCTCGATTATTGCGACCGCTTCTTCTGGGCGGTGCCGGTCGGCTTCGATCTGGCGCCGTTCGCCGAGGCCGCCTTCCGCCCCGAACTGGCCGGGCTGATCGTCGCCGACCGCTATGATGCTGCGATCCTGCGCGATGCGGCCGACCGTCCCCTGCCCTCGGCCCGCCGCCGCGCCGAGACGCTGCGCTTCGCGCGGCGCGCCGCGCGCCGCCTGCTCGGCGATCTCGACCCCGGCCTCGCCGGAATGGACTGAGTTAGAGCGACGGCCCCGACATCTTCGGGTTGAGCTTGGCCGGCTTGGCCTCGTCGATCGTCTTCAGGATCGCACCTGCCCGCGGATCCTCGGCGGCATAATCGCGCGCCGACTTGCCGGCGACACGGTCCGGCCGGGTAGCGCTGGCGCCGGCGCCAAGCAGCAGGCGAACGCTGGCCAAATCGCGGTTCCGCACCGCGTAGATCAGCGGCGTCTCGCCGGCGGAATTGTCGACGTCGACGGAGGCACGCGCCTCGAGCAGCAGCTGGATGCCTTCGGAGAAGCCGATCTGCGAGGCCAGGGCGAGCGGCGTATTGCCCTGCGCATCCTTGCTGTCCGGCTTCGCGCCCCTTCCCAGCAGGAAGCCGAGCCATGTCATGTCGCGCCGCTTGACGACGATATGGAGCGCGGTCTCGCCGGTGCTATAATCGCGCGTGTCGATGATCGTGGAGCCCGGCGTCCGCAGCGACTCCATCGCCTTGTCGCCGTCCGAATCGCGGACAGCCTTCAGAAATTTATAGCTGTCGGAGAATTGCGCGGCCGCCGGCACGGCCGGCAGCGCCGCCGCCGCGATGGCGAGGATCGTGGGGATGCGTCGCGTCATGTGCCTGGCCCTGCTTCACTTGCGCCGGCGCGCATAGCAAAGCATGGCTGGCCGCGCCATGAACAAGGCCATCCGCCCCTTCCTCATCGCGATCCTCTTCGCCGTGGCGGCGTGCCATGCGCGGCCGGCTGAGCCGCCGCTGGCCGGCGCACGGATCGGCGGGCCGTTCGTGCTGACCGATCAGAACGGCCGCACCGTCCGCGACACGAGGTTCGCGGGCAGGTACCGGATCGTCTATTTCGGCTATACCTTCTGTCCGGACGTGTGCCCGACGGCGCTCCAGCACCTGATGCAGGGGCTCAAGGCATTCGACGCGGCCGCGCCGGCGCGCGCGGCGAAGATCCAGCCGATCTTCATCACCGTCGATCCGGGCCGCGACACGCCGGCGGTGCTCAAGACCTATGTCGGCGCCTTCGATCCGCGGCTGATCGGGCTTACCGGCACGCCCGCGCAGATCGCCGCGGTCGCCAAGGAATATGGCGTCTATTACCAGCGTCGCGACCAGGGGGGTGGCAGCGACTATCTGATGGACCATATGAGTCAGGCGGTGCTGTTCGGGCCGGACGGCCAGCCGATCGCGCTCCTGCCCCAGGAGCAGGACGGCAAGGCGATCGCAGCGGAGCTCGACCGATGGGTGCTGTGACGGGTCGTTTCTGGGAGGACAAGTCGCTCGGCCAGATGAGCCGGGCAGAATGGGAGTCGCTGTGCGACGGCTGCGGCAAGTGCTGCATCCACAAGCTGGAGGACGAGGATACCGGCGAGATCCACACCACCAACGTCGCCTGCCGCCTGCTCGACCGCCGGTCCGGCCTTTGCAGCGACTACCGCAATCGCCGGGCCTATGTCCCCGAATGCGTGCGGCTGACGCCGGCCAAGCTGCGCGAGCTCGACTGGCTGCCGAGTACCTGCGCCTACCGCCTGCTCGACGAGGGCAAGCCGCTGCCCGACTGGCACCCGCTGGTGAGCGGAGATCCCGAAGCGGTCCATCGCGTCGGTCAGTCGGTGCGCGGTTGGACGGTCTCGGAGACCGACGTCGGCGATCTCGAGCTGCATATTGTCGATCGCGAACTCTGAGCTGGTTTTCGCCGGCGGTGGTCGCGTCCGGGCGCTGACCGTGCGCCGGTCGGCGGCGGCACGCGGCTTCCGCCTCAGCGTCGATCCGCGCGACGGCACCGTGCGGCTGAGCCTGCCCGCCCGCGCCGCACTCTGCCCGGCGCTCGCCTGGGTCGAGAAGAAGCGTGGCTGGGTCGAGGACGCGCTGGCGGCATTGCCCCGGGCGCAGCCGATCGCGGCCGGCGCCGCCATCCCGTTCGAAGGGCGGCTCGTCACCGTCGATTGGCGCGAAGGCGCGCCGCGGCGGCTTGCCCTCGACGGCGACCGGCTGGTGGTGGGCGGGCCGCTTGAGTCGCTCAGTGGGCGGGTGGTGCGCTGGCTGAAAGGGCAGGCGCGGGTCCGGCTGGAAGCGGAGACGCGCGAAATGGCTGTCCGCGCCGGCGTCGCCGTCGCCCGAGTCGGCATCGGCGATCCGCGCTCACGCTGGGGCAGCTGCTCGGCGTCCGGCGACATCCGCTACAGCTGGCGGTTGATCCTGGCGCCGCCGTCAGTGCGCGAGGCGACCGTTGCGCACGAGGTGGCGCACCGCATCCACATGCACCACGGTCCCGACTTCCACGCCGCCGTCGCCCGGCTGCTGGGGCGAGATCCCACAGGCGAGCGCCACTGGCTGCGCCGGCACGGCGCCGCGCTTTACTGGTTGGGCTGCGATTCCTGAGGGGAGTTGCGGTCGCGGCCGATCGCGTGATCGATGAACGCCTGGTTGAGGCGCTCGCCCGGCTCGCCGTCCGGCGGCGGTCCGGCTTCGTCGCCGGGCGCCGCGTCGCCGGGCTGGATCGTGTCGCGCGGCGCGCGGTCGCGGGTGGGTTCGATCGCCTGGCCGTTCTCGTCGACGAGCGGCGCTTCCTGTTCGGCCGGATTGAAATAGACTTCGTCGTCGGGCTCGAGCTGCCATTCGGGCAGAGTCACCTCGGTCTGGAACTGCTCGACCGGACGCTTGGCGACCGCGATCCGCATGAAGTCGGCAAAGGCGTGGGCCGGCGCGCGGCCGCCTTGCAGACCGGTGACGGGATGGGCATCGTCGCGACCCATCCAGATGCCGGTCGTGAGCCCGCTCGAGAAGCCGAGGAACCAGCCGTCCTTGTTCGACGAGGTCGTGCCGGTCTTGCCGGCGACCGGCCGGTCGATCTGGGCGGCGCGCGCGGTACCGGTGTTGACCGCGGTCTGCAGCAGGTCGGTCATCTCGGCGGCAACGTCCGGTGCCACCAGCACGCGCATGTCGTCGGGCTTGTGTTCGTAGAGCAGGTCGTTGCTGCCGGTCGTCACCCGCACGATGCCGTAGGGCACCACCGCGGTGCCGTTGCGTGACACCGCGGCGAAGGCGCGCGTCATGTCGATCAGGCGCACGTCGGACGTGCCGAGCACCATCGAGGGATTGGTGTTGACCGGCGTAGAGATACCGAACCGCTGCGCCATGTTGGCGACCACCGGAAAGCCGACCTGCGCGCCGAGCTTGGCGGCGACGGTGTTGATCGAGAAGGCGAACGCGGTCCGGAGATCGATCTCGCCCGAGAAACGCCGCGAGCTGTTGCGCGGCCGCCAGCCCTCGATCTCGACCGGCTCGTCGACGACCTTGTCGGTCGGCTTGTGGCCTGCCTCCAGCGCGGCGAGGTAGACGAACAGCTTGAACGCCGATCCGGGCTGGCGCACCGCCTGGGTGGCGCGGTTGTAGATCGACGAGACATAGTCGGTGCCGCCGACCATCGCCCGCACCGCGCCGTCGCGGTCAAGCGACACCAGCGCGCCTTGCGTGCCGGAGGGCGCGTTCGCCTTGATAGCTGTATCGGCGGCGCGCTGCATCGACAGGTCGAGCGTGGTCCAGACGTCGATCGGCTGGTCCTTCTCGTCGATCAGCGTGTCGAGCTGGGCGAGCGCCCAGTCGGTGAAGTAGCGCACGCTGTTCTGGTGCGGCTCGGGTGCGATCGGCACGCCCGCCGGATCCGCGGCGGCGGCCTCGGCGGCAGTGATCCGGCCGGTCTCCCGCATCGTCTGGATGACCACGCCCGCGCGGCCGCGCGCGGCTGCGGCATCGGCGGTCGGCGAATAGTTGGACGGCGCCTTGACCAGCCCGGCGATGATCGCCGCCTCGCCCAGCGTCAGCCCCTGCTCGGCGCCATGGCCGAAGAAGCGGCGCGACGCGGCATCGATGCCGTAGGCGCCGCCGCCGAAATAGACCTTGTTGAGGTAGAGTTCGAGGATCTCGTCCTTGGAGAACTTCCGCTCGATCGCCAGCGCCAGGATCATCTCGCGAAACTTGCGAGCAAAGGTGCGCGTGTTGGTGAGGAACACGTTGCGGGCGAGCTGCTGGGTGATCGTCGATCCGCCCTGCGACCAATGGCCGCTCGACAGGCGCACCTTCAGCGATCGCGCGATGCCGATCGGGTCGACGCCGGGATGGTTGTAGAAGCGCCGATCCTCGACCGCGATCATCGCCTCCTTCATCACCGCCGGAATGCGGCCCGCCGGCAGCCACTCGCCGTAGCTCGGCCCGAGAGACACGATCACCGTGCCGTCGGCGGCGTGGACGCGGATCATCTGGCCGTTGGGCGACGACTTCAGCTCGGAAAAGCCGGGCAGCGACGCCATCGAGATGAACACGGCGACGACCAACGCGACAAGGGCGGCGAGGCCGCCGAAGATGAGGATCTTCGTGGCGGTCATGGCCGAGCGCATCACGGGGCCTCTACGGGGACGGGAACGCTTCGGAGCCATCGAAGGGCGACCGATTACGCCTTATCCGCGCCGCTCACAAGCAGGCGGCGGTTCAGTCGCGCTCGGGCGGCGTGCCGGGCCGGTCAACGCCCCCGCGCTCGAAACCGGCCTCAATCGATGCGGGTCAGGCGCGCCAGCAGCGGGGCGAGGCCGGGGAGCCGGCCGAACAGCGCCAGCAGGTTGCCGGCGTGCGAGGATTCGGCGGCGCGGCGCAGCGTTCCCGCCACCGCCAGCGGCCGCCGCGCGATCGCGGCGAAGCGCTTCTGGAAGTCGGGCGCCGCCTCCGCACCGCCGCACGCGTGATGCTCGGCCGCCAGGCGGCCGCTGGCGAGCGCGATGGCGACGCCGTCGCCGGCGAGCGAGGCGATCACCGCCGCCTGGTCGCCGAGCCGGAACAGGCCGGGCGTGGTCGCCGCGGCACGCCAGCCATAGGGAACGGCCGCAATCGCCTGCCACGGCGTCGCCGCGGTCGCCGCGCCGATGCGTTCCGCCAGCCGCGGCGCTTCGACGAGGTCGGCGAGCAGCGCCTCCCCGCTGCCGCCGGCCGCCGCGAACCGCGATCCTGCGACCGACATGCACAGATTGGCAGCGCCATCCTCCTGCAGCAGCAGGCCGGCATAGCCGTGGCGAAGGAGGTGGAGCTCGATCACGCCGCCGAGCGCCGTCGCGAGCGCAGGCGAGGGCGTGAGCCGGGTGCGTAGGCCGATCGCCGGATCGGCGCCCCCGGCGTCCCGCGGCCGCGCCGCACCGCGCAGGTCGTGCTTGCCGGTAGCGAGAAACAGCGCATCGGCCGCGATCTCCGCGCCGTCGCCGAGGCGCAGCCGTCGCTCGTCGGGCAGCAAACTGCGGACGAGGACGCCGCGCTCGATCCCGGCACCGGCGGAACCTGCCTGTTCGAGCAGCGCCGCGTCGAGGGTCCGGCGCGACAGGCCGGCGGCGGCGCGGGGCAGGGC
>CAXTTP010000043.1:0-14048 GCA_964247195.1 uncultured Sphingomonadaceae bacterium | reverse complement strand
CGTCCATCCCGACGCCGGCGGCTCGAACGCGCTTGCCGCGCGCGTGACCGGCGCGCGCGACCTGCTGCTGGCCGAACTGCGGCGCCGTTCGCCCGGCGCGTCCTGATTCTCGACCCCCACAGGAGCCGACCATGACCCATCGTTTCGACCCAACCTCGCTGCGCGAGTACGACATCCGCGGCGTGGTGGGCAGGACGCTCGGGGCCGACGACGCCTATGCTATCGGCCGCGGCTTCGCGACCCATACCCGCCGCGCCGGCGGGACGCGGGTGGCGGTCGGCTATGACGGCCGGGTCTCGTCGCCGATGCTGGAAGAGGCGCTGCTGCGCGGGCTGACCGAAGGCGGCGTCGACGTCGTCCGGGTCGGCCTCGGCCCCACGCCGATGCTCTATTATGCCGAGGCGACGCTCGAGGTGGACGGCGGCATCCAGATCACCGGCAGCCACAATCCGGCCGACTATAACGGCTTCAAGATGGTGCTTCAGCACAAGCCGTTCTTCGGCGCCGACATCCAGTCGATCGGCCGGATGGCGGCAGACGGCGACTGGGAGGAGGGCAGCGGCGAGGTATCGAGCGCCGACGTCATCGACCTCTATGTCGAGCGGCTGATGGCGGGCTATGCCGGCGGCGCCTTCCGGATCGGCTGGGACGCGGGCAACGGCGCCGCCGGCGAGGTCATCGAGAAGCTCGTCAAGCTGCTGCCCGGCGAGCACCACACGATCTTCACCGAAATCGACGGCACCTTCCCCAACCACCACCCCGATCCCACCGAGGAGAAGAACCTCGCCGACCTCAAGAAGCTGGTCGCCGACAACAATCTCGATTTCGGCCTCGCCTTCGACGGCGACGGCGACCGGCTCGGCGCGATCGACGGCCAGGGCCGGGTCGTCTGGGGCGACCAATTGCTTTCGATCCTGGCCGAGCCGGTGCTGCGCGCCGAGCCCGGCGCCACCATCATCGCCGACGTGAAGGCGAGCCAGATGCTCTACGACCGGATTGCCGAGCTCGGCGGTACGCCGCTGATGTGGAAGACCGGCCACAGCCTGATCAAGACCAAGATGAAGGAGACGAACGCTCCGCTCGCCGGCGAGATGTCGGGGCACATCTTCTTCGCGCACGAATATTATGGATTCGACGACGCCCAATATGCCGCGATCCGCCTGATCCGGGCGGTGCGCGTGCTCGGCGGATCGCTGACCGCGCTCAAGGATGCGATGCCGGTGATGATCAACACGCCCGAGCTCCGCTTCCAGTCGAGCGAGGAGCGCAAGTTCAAGGTCGTCGACGAGGTCCTCGCCCGTCTCGAGGAAGGGGGCGCCGACGTCAACAAGACCGATGGCGCGCGCGTCAACACGCCCGACGGCTGGTGGCTGCTGCGCGCGTCCAATACGCAGGACGTGCTGGTCGCCCGCGCCGAGGCAAAGGACCAGGCCGGGCTCGACCGGCTGATGGGCATGATCAACGACCAGCTGGCCCAGTCGGGCGTGGAGCCGGTGCTGTCGGCCGGCCACTGACGCCGGCATCATGAAGTCCGGCCGGCTCGAGGCGTTCACCGACGGCGTGGTGGCGATCGCCATCACGATCATGGTGCTCGAACTCAAGGTGCCGGAGAATGGCAGTTTGGAGGCGCTTCGCGCGAGCGCGCCGGTGTTCCTCGCTTATGTGCTGAGCTTCATCAATATCGGGCTCTACTGGAACAACCATCACCACATGCTCCACGCGACGGAGCGGGTCGATGGCCGCGTGCTGTGGGCTAACCTGTTCCTGCTGTTCTGGCTCAGCCTCGTCCCGTTCGTCATCCGCTGGCTGGACGAATCCGGGTTCGCGACGCTGCCGACCGCCGCCTACGGCTTCGTTCTCGGCATGGCGGCGATCGGCTATTCGCTCACCCAGCGGGCGATCATCGCCGCCAATGGCGGCCCCAATTCGGTGGTCGCCCGCGCGGTCGGCGCGGACCGGAAGGGCAAGCTGTCGCTCGTCGGCTATGCGGTGGCGACGCCGCTCGCCTTCATCAGCCGCTGGGCGGCGCTGGCCGTTTACCTGATCGTCGTGGGCGCCTGGCTTATCCCGGACCGCCG
Organism: uncultured Sphingomonadaceae bacterium; assembly: GCA_964247195.1. Taxonomy (GTDB): domain Bacteria; phylum Pseudomonadota; class Alphaproteobacteria; order Sphingomonadales; family Sphingomonadaceae; genus JAQGLK01. Next base: position 11,970 of record CAXTTP010000043.1, on the reverse strand, counting down.
GATCGAACGGCTCGAGAAGGACCGGCCTCAGTCGTCCTCGTCCTCGTAGCCGACGAGGTCGAGCGCGCGGGCCTTGATCTGGCGGGTCATGCACCAGTGGACCAGCGCTTCCTCCCGACCGTGCGTCACCCATACTTCCGAGGGCGCGATCTCGGTGAGCGTGGTGGTCAGCTCGTCCCAGTCGGCGTGGTCCGAGATGACGAGCGGCAGCTCGACATTCTTCTGCCGCGCGCGCTGGCGGACCCGCATCCAGCCGGACGCCATCGCCGTGATCGGATCGGGCAGGCGCCGCGACCAGCGATCGTTCAGCGCCGATGGCGGGGCGACGACGATACTGCCCCTGAGCTCGGCCGCCTTAAGCCCGGTCGCCTGCACCAGCGCGCCGAGTTCGACGCCATGCTCGCGATAGAGGTCGCACAGCCGCTGCAGCGCGCCGTGGATGAAGATCGGCGCATCGTGGCCGCGCCCGCGCAGCTCCATGATCACGCGCTGCGCCTTGCCGAGCGCATAGGCGCCGACCAGCACGCAGCGATCGGGATTGGCGTGCAGCGCCTCCAGCAGCCGGTCGATCTCGGCGCCGGTATCGGGGTGGCGGAACACCGGCAGGCCGAAAGTCGCCTCGGTGATGAAGATGTCGCAAGGCACCGGCTCGAAGGCGGCGCAGGTCGGGTCCGGACGCCTTTTATAGTCGCCGGAAACAACGATACGCTCGCCGCCATGCTCCAGCACGATCTGGGCGGAGCCGAGGACGTGGCCGGCGGGCACGAACGAGACCTCGACGTCGCCAATGCGCACCGATTCGCCATAGCCGATCGCCTGCCCGCCCGGCTGCGGGCCGTAACGGCAGGCCATGATCGCCAGCGTCTCCGCCGTCGCCAGCACCGCCTGGTGGCCGCCGCGCGCATGATCGGCATGGCCGTGGGTGACGAGCGCGCGCGGCTTGGGCTGCGACGGATCGATCCAGGCGTCCGCGGCGGGCACGTAGATGCCTTCCGGATGAGGTTCGATCCAAGATCCGAGGCGTGCCATGGCGTGCGATATGGGTATGGCCGGCCAACCCCGCTATGGTGGGATCATGCAAGGCGATGGATCGTTGGGCTTGCGTCACGCGGGATTGAAGGAGCAGCGCTATGAACCTGTCGAGCCTATGGGGGCTGTTGACCATCGTCGGCCCGATCCTGCTCGCTGCCGTCGTGCTCTGGGCGGTGCTCAACAACCGCCGGTCGCGATCGGACGAGCGACACAGCGAGGCGGCGACGCGTGACCTCTACAAAAACATCGATCGCGAGGATAAGGCGACCGACCGCGGCGACGCCTGAGCCGCTTCCTGCGGCTCTTCCGGAGGCGCTGACCGCCTGGTTCGCGACGAAGGGCTGGGCGCCGCGCCGCCACCAGCTCGCGATGCTGGATGCGGCCCGCGTCGGCCGCCACACGCTGCTCGTCGCACCGACCGGCGCCGGCAAGACGCTGGCCGGATTCATGGCGAGCCTGGCGGAGCTAATCGGTGCACCCGGCGACGGCCTCCACACTCTCTACGTCTCGCCGCTGAAGGCGCTCGCCGTCGACGTGCAGCGCAACCTGATGACCCCGATCGAGGAGATGGCGCTCGACATCCGGGTCGAGACCCGCACCGGCGACACGCCGAGCGACCGCAAGGCCCGGCAGCGCGCCCGGCCGCCGCAGATCCTGCTGACGACGCCGGAATCGCTGAGCCTGCTGCTCTCCTATCCGGACAGCAACACCCTGTTCGCCTCGCTGCGGACGATCGTGATCGACGAGGTTCACGCCTTCGCCACCTCGAAGCGTGGCGACCTGCTCGCGCTCTGCCTGTCGCGGTTGCAGGCGCTGAGCCCGGCGCTGCGGCGCGTCGCCCTGTCGGCGACGGTCGCCGACCCGCACGCCTATCGCGGCTGGCTCTCGCCCGACGGCGACATCGATTCGGTTGCTCTGGTGGTCGGCGATCCGGGGGCGGAGGCGAACATCTCGATCCTGCTGCCGGAGGATCGCGTGCCCTGGTCGGGCCATAGCGGCCGCTACGCCACCAAGCAGGTGATGGCCGAGATCGAGACGCACCGCACCACGCTGGTCTTCTGCAACACGCGCAGCCTCGCCGAGCTGATCTTCCAGGACCTTTGGAAGGAAAACCCGCTCGGCCTGCCGATCGGCATCCACCACGGCTCGCTCAGCCGCGAGGCGCGACGCAAGGTGGAAGGCGCCATGGCCGACGGGCGGCTGCGGGCGCTGGTCGCGACGGCGAGCCTCGATCTCGGCGTCGACTGGGGCGATGTCGATCTCGTCATCCAGATGGGCGCGCCGAAGGGCTCGTCGCGGCTGACGCAGCGGATCGGCCGCGCCAACCATCGCCTCGACGAGCCAAGCGAGGCGGTGCTCGTGCCCGGCAACCGCTTCGAATATCTGGAAGCGCGCGCCGCGCTCGATGCGGTCGACGCGGGCGAGCTCGATCCGGACGTGTTCCGCGCCGGCGCGCTCGACGTGCTCGCCCAGCACATCATGGCGGTCGCCTGCGCGGGGCCCTTCCGCGAGGCGGAGCTGCTCGCCGAACTGCACACCGCCGCACCCTATGCGGCGCTGGCCCCGGACGTGTTCGGGCGCGTGCTCTCGTTCATCGAATCGGGTGGCTATGCGCTCCGCGCCTATGACCGCTTCAAGCGGCTGACGAAGGATGTGGACGGCACCTGGCGGGTCAGCCATCCGCGCTTCGTCGCCCAGCACCGTCTCAACGCCGGCATCATCGTCGAGGCGACGATGCTCAACGTCCGCTTCCGGAATGGCCGCACCCTCGGCAAGGTCGAGGAGGCGTTCGCGGCAAGCCTGAGCCACGGCGATACCTTCTTCTTCGCCGGCATCAGCTGCGAGGTCGAGAAGGTCGACACCGAGGACCTGATCGTTCGCGCGACATCGAAGCCGGCGCGCATCCCGACCTATGGCGGCGCCAGGATGCCGCTCTCGACCAGCCTCGCCGACCGGGTCCGCGCCTTTCTCCACGACTCGCGCGAGTGGCACCGCTTCCCCGACGACGTGCGCGAATGGCTGGAGGTGCAGGCGGCGCGATCGGTGCTGCCGGCGCCCGGCCAGCTGCTCGTCGAGACGTTTCCGCGCGAGGGCCGGCACTATATGGTCGCCTACAGCTTCGAGGGCTGGAACGCGCACCAGTCACTCGGCATGCTGCTCACCCGCCGGCTGGAGACGCAGGGGCTGCAGCCGCTCGGCTTCGTTTCGAACGACTATGCGCTGGCGACCTACTCGCTGAAGCCCGTCACCGATCCGGCCGCCTTGTTCTCGCCCGACATATTGGAGGACGAGTTCGTCGACTGGGTGCAGGGATCGCACCTTCTCAAGCGGGCCTTCCGCGAGGTGGCGGTGATCGGCGGGCTGGTGGAGCGCCAGCATCCCGGCAAGCGCAAGACCGGCAAGCAGGTCACCTTTTCGACCGACCTGATCTACGACGTGCTGCGCCGCTACGAGCCCGACCACCTGCTGCTGCGCGCGGCGTGGGAGGATGCGCGCGCCAGGATGACCGACGTCGGCCGGCTCGGCAGCCTGATCGATCGCGCCGCGGCGACGATGATCCACGTCACGCTAAATCGGGTCTCGCCGCTCGCGGTGCCGGTGCTGACGCTGATCGGCCGCGAGCGCGTCGCCCACGGGCTTGCCGACGACGCGCTGCTGATCGAGGCCGAGTCGCTTGCCGCCGAGGCGATGCGGCTGGACTAGCCGCTTAGTGTTTCTGCTGCGCGGCGGTGCCGTTGATCGCGGGAGCCGCCTCGCCGCGGATGTTGCCCTTCGGCTGCACGGCGGCCTGCGCCTCGGTCTGGACCGGCTGGTCCTTGGCCTTCTGCGCGTCGCCGCTGACCGCCTCGGCGGCGTTGGCCTCCGGGCTCTTGGCATCGGCGGCCGCTGCACCCGCGGGCGCGGCGGCATCAGCGGCCGGCACGGCCGGGATCGGCTGCGGGCTCGCGCTGTGCTGGTTGAGGAAGGCGATCACGTTGGCGCGATCCTCGGGCTTAGACAGGCCCGCGAAGGTCATCTTGGTGCCCGGAGCGAACTTCTTGGGCGAGGTCAGCCACTCGTTGAGATTGTCCCAGTTCCAGTTGCCGCCTTTGCCGCCGAGCGCGTCCGAGAAGGCGAAGCCGTGCGCGCCCTTGCCGATCGCCTCGCCGAGCACGCCCCACAGATTGGGGCCGAGCGCGTTCGGTCCGCCATTGTCGGCGTTGTGGCAGGCGCCACACTTCTTGAAGACGTCCGCGCCCTTGGCCGGATCGGCGCTGGCGAGGTAGAATTCGACCGGCTTGTCGGCCACGGCAGGCGCGCCGCCGCCGCTATCCGCCTCCACGCCCTCGACGACATAGCCCATCTTCTCGGGCCGCTCCGGGCGGTACACCTCGCCCGTGACGATCGACAGGCCGAGCGCGGCGATGCCGCCCGCCAGCACCCATCCGGCAACAATATTCGCCCGATCGTCCACTCGGATCCTCCTGGGGTCGCGCCATTCCGCACTGCAATAGAGGGGTTCCTTTAGTTTCGGTCAGGGCCGACCGCAAGCGCGCTTGCCGCACCGGGTCGCGGCGACTAACCGCGGGCGCATCATGGATAGCTACCCCGCCCCCGCCCGCGCGCGCGTTGCCGAGATGGTCGCCGCGGCGGCCCGCGCGCCCGCCCGCACCGTCGCCTTTCAGGGCGCGCCGGGCTGCAACTCGCACATCGCCGCCGGCGAGGCGTTTCCGGGCGGGTTGCCGCTGCCCTGCTTCAGCTTCGAGGACGCGCTCGACGCGGTCGCCGACGGCCGCGCGGACTGCGCGATGATTCCGATCGAGAACTCGCTCCACGGCCGCGTCGCCGATATCCACTTCCTGCTCCCCGAATCGGGGCTGGTGATCACCGGCGAGCATTTCCTGCCGATCCGCTACTGCCTGCTCGGCCTCGATCCGTCCGCGGAGATCCGCGAGGCGATGAGCCATCCGCAGGCGCTCGGCCAGTGCCGCCACTGGCTGCGCGCGCGCGGCATCAAGCCGGTCGCCAATGCCGACACCGCCGGCGCCGCCGCCGAGGTGGCGGACCTCGGCCGGCCGGAAATCGGCTCGATCTCGCCGCGGCTCGCCGCCGACCTCTACGGGCTGGAAGTGCTGGCCGAGGGCCTAGAGGACTCGGCCGACAACACGACGCGATTCGTCGTGCTCGCGCGCGCCGGCCTGCCCGCCGCCGGGCCCGGGCCGTTCGTGACAACCTTCATCTTTGAGGTGAAGAACGTGCCCGCCGCGCTCTACAAGGCGCTCGGCGGCTTCGCCACCAACGGCGTCAACATGACCAAGCTGGAGAGCTATCAGCGCGGCGCGAGCTTCGCGGCGACCGAATTCTATTGCGACATCGAGGGCCACCCGGACGATCCCGCGCTCGCCCGCGCGCTGGAGGAGCTGCGCTTCCACTGCAAGTGGGTGCGCGTGCTCGGCACCTACCCGCAGGCGCGACCGCGCGGCTAGAGCGGCGCGCTAGCCCGAGCCGGAGCGGTTCGCGCCGGCGCTGCCGACCACCCGGTCACCGACGAAGGGATTGCTCGCCCGCTCGCGCGCGAAGCTGGACATGCCGCCGTGGCCGGGAACGAAGGCGGTGTCGCCGCCGAGCGGCCATAGCTTGCCGGTGATCGAGGCGATCAGGTCGCCATGGTTGCCGAGCGGAAAGTCCGTGCGGCCGATCGAGCCCTCGAACAGCACGTCGCCGACCAGCGCCAGCTTCGACGGCGCATGATGGAACACGACATGGCCGGGGGTATGGCCGGGGCAATGGATAACGTCGAGCACCAGTTCGCCGACGGTCACGGTGTCGCCCTGCTCCAGCCAGCGATCCGGTTCGAACGGAGTGCCGGGGATGCCGAAGCCGCGCGCGTCATCGCCAAGCCGCGCGATCCAGAAGCGATCGGCCTCGTGCGGACCCTCGATCGACACGCCGAGCTCGCTCGCGAGTATCCCGGCGCTGCCGCAATGGTCGATATGGCCGTGGGTGACGAGCAGCTTCTCGATCGTCACGCCATGCTGCCGCGCCGCCGCCTTCAGCCGGTCGAGATCGCCGCCGGCATCGACGAAGGCGCCGCGCATCGTCTTCGTGCACCACAGCAGGGTGCAGTTCTGCTGGAAGGCCGTGACCGGCACGATCGCGGCGCGGAGCGGGGGCGGAGCGGACTCGTTCATCGCGACGCAGATGGCGGCTCGCAGGGCCCGGCGCAACCGGCGCCATTGCGCATCGCGCCGGGGTCGCGCAACGGGGCGCGATGATCGATCCGCGCGAGCCATTCGTCCTGCTCGACGACGCGCGTGCCGAGCCCGGCCGGCCGGTGCGGCTGTTCGTGCGCGCGCAGGCGATCGCGGTCGCGCGGACACCGGCCGAGGTGCGCGACCTCGCCGGCTTCGTCGAGGAGCAGCGGCGGCGCGGGCTGCCGGTGGCGGGATTTCTGTCCTACGAGGCCGGGCACGCGTTCGAGCCCCGCCTCGAGCCGCTGGAGCGAACACCGGGACCGAACGAGCCGCCGCTCGCCTGGCTGGGCGCCTTTGCGGAACTGCGCACGATCGCGCCGGACGAAGTGCCGGCGCTGCTCCCGGATCCCGCCGGCGCCTGGGCGGGGCCGCCGCAGCCGCAGATCGGGCGCGACGCCTATGACCGCGCGCTCGCGCGGGTGAAGGACTATATCGCCGCCGGCGACATCTATCAGGCCAACCTCACCTTCGCCGCGCGGGTGCCGGTGATGGGCCATCCGCTCGCGCTCTATGCCCGCCTGCGCCGCGCCGCCGCGGGCTGGGGCGGGATCGTGTTCACCGGCGCGCACTGGCTGCTTTCCGCCTCGCCCGAGCTCTTCTACCGACGCGAAGGCGATCGGCTAACGGCGCGGCCGATGAAGGGCACCGCGCCGCGCCGCGCCGATCCGGCCGCGGACGCGGCAGCGGCGCGCGACCTGCGCGCCGACGCCAAGGAGCGGGCCGAGAACCTGATGATCATCGACCTGCTGCGCAACGACCTCGCCCGCGTCGCCCGGCCGGGCAGCGTCGCGGTGCCGAGCCTGTTCGACGTCGAGACCTACCCAACCGTTCACACCATGACCTCGACGATCACCGCGACGCTGGACGACAGGCCGCGAGGGCCGTTCGGGGTGCTGGCGGCGCTGTTCCCCTGCGGTTCGGTCACCGGCGCGCCGAAGATCCGGGCGATGGAGGTGATCGACGAGATCGAGCAGGGTCCGCGCGGGCCCTATACCGGCAGCATCGGCGGGTGGACGGACGAGGGCGAAAGCTTCAACGTTGCGATCCGCACGCTCGTGATGGAGGACGGAGCCAAGCATGCGCATCTGGGGCTCGGCTCCGGCGTTGTCGCGGACTCGCGCGCAGAGGCGGAGTGGCGGGAATGCCTGGCGAAGGGCGCGTTCGTGACCGACGGTGCCCGCGCCTTCGACCTGATCGAGACGATGCGCTTCGATCCCGACGCCGGCATCGCCGATCTCGAGCGTCACCTCGGCCTGATGGCAGCGTCGGCAAAAGCGTTCGGCTTCGCCTTCGATCACCACGCGCTGCGCAACGAGCTGCAGGCGGCGACCTTTCGGCTGCGCGGCGGCCGGCGGCTGCGCGTGCGCCTGTCGCGCAGCGGCGCGGTGGCGATCGAGGTGCGGCCGCTTCCTACGGCCTTGGACGGCCCGGTCGATGTCGCGATCTCCGCGCTCCCGGTCGCCGGCCACGACTTCCGCCTCCGCCACAAGACCAGCGACCGCGCCTTCTACGATGCGGCTCGCGCCGCTTCCGGCTGTTTCGAGGTGCTGTTCGTCGACGGCGCGGGCAAGCTCACCGAGGGCAGTTTCACGAACCTGTTCGTCGATCGCGGCGGCACGCTGGTGACGCCGCCGCTGGCGCGCGGCCTGCTGCCTGGCGTGCTGCGCGCGCGCCTGCTCGACGAGGGCCGCGCCGGCGAGGGCGACGTCACGCCGGCCGATCTCGCCGCCGGCTTCTTCGTCGGCAATGCGCTGCGCGGGCTGATCCCGGCCCGGCTGGTTGCGGGGAGCGCAGCGGCCGGTCTATAGCCCGCCCGCCACCGCTACCCGAAGGGCATCCGATGAGCTTCACCTCTGCCGCGCTGGGCCGCATCCAGCCGTCCGCCACGCTCGCCATGACCACCCGCACGCTGGAGCTGAAGGCGCAGGGCGTCGACCTGATCGGCCTCGGCGCGGGCGAGCCGGACTTCGACACGCCGGACTTCGTGAAGGAAGCGGCGATCGCGGCGATCCGCGCCGGCAAGACCAAATACACCAATGTCGACGGCACCGCCGAGCTCAAGGCGGCGATCGCCGCCAAGTTCAAGCGCGACAACGGGCTCGATTACACGCCCGCCCAGATCAGTGTGAACGTCGGCGGCAAGCACACCCTGTTCAACGCGCTCGTGGCGACGATCGACCCCGGCGACGAGGTCGTCATCCCCGCGCCCTATTGGGTGAGCTATCCCGACATCGTCAGCTTCTGCGGCGGCACACCGGTGTTCGTCGAAGCGGGCGCCGACCAGAACTACAAGATCACGCCCGCGCAGCTCGACGCCGCGATCACGCCGAACACCAAGTGGGTGCTGCTCAACTCGCCCTCGAACCCGACCGGCGCGGCGTATGCGGAAGACGAGCTGAAGGCGCTGGCGGAGGTGATCCGGCGCCACCCCCATGTCTGGGTGATGGCCGACGACATGTACGAGCATATCGTCTATGACGGCTTCCGCTTCACCACCGTCGCCCAGGTCGCGCCCGACCTCTACGAGCGGACGCTGACCGTGAACGGCTGCTCGAAAGCCTATTCGATGACCGGCTGGCGGATCGGCTTCGCGGGTGGCGCGCCGTGGCTGATCAAGGCGATGGCCAAGCTCCAGTCGCAGTCGACGTCCAATCCCTGCTCGATCGCGCAGGCCGCGGCGACCGCCGCGCTCACCGGCCCGCAGGACTTCCTCGCCGAGCGCGCCGCGGCGTTCCAGAAGCGGCGCGATCTCGTCGTCTCGATGCTCAACCAGATCGAAGGCGTCACCTGCCCGCGGCCGGAGGGCGCCTTCTACGTCTATCCGGACGTCTCCGGGCTGATCGGCAAGTCGACGCCGAAGGGCCAGCGGATCGACACCGACGAGCAGTTCGTTACCTACCTGCTCGACGAGGGCCGGGTGGCGGCGGTGCATGGCGGCGCATTCGGTGTCGAGCCCGCCTTCCGGGTGAGCTATGCGGTCTCCGACGAGACGCTGACGCGCGCCTGCGAGCGGATCCAGACGGCTTGCGCCGCGCTCCGCTGACGGCGACGACCCGCGGGCGCTTGTAACCTGTAAGCGCCACCTCATCTTGGCCCTACGGTGAGAGTGGGCCGGACGAGCCAGGAGCTTTCGAGATGACCAAGGTGCGCAATTTCATTTTGGCCGGCGCGGGCGCGCTGCTCGCCTCGGCGACGCTGATTCAGATGCAGGTGCCGGCGATGGCGGCGGACGTCGCGGTGCGCGCGCCCGCCCCCGCGATCGACGTGCCGGCGACGGGTAAGCTGGCGACGGCGGTGTTCGCGGGCGGCTGCTTCTGGGGCGTGCAGGGCGTCTACAGCCACGTCAAGGGCGTGCAGAGCGCGGTTTCCGGCTATGCCGGCGGCGCCCGCAATACGGCCGACTATGAGACGGTGAGCACCGGCACGACCGGGCACGCCGAGTCGGTGAAGGTCGTCTATGATCCGACAGTGGTGAGCTACGGCAAGCTCCTCCAGATCTATTTCTCGGTGGTCGCCGATCCGACCATGCTCAATGCCCAGGGTCCCGACCACGGCACGCAATATCGCTCCGCGATCTTCGCGCTGACGCCGCAGCAGAGGATGATCGCGCAGAGCTATATCGCCCAGCTCGGCAAAAGCGGCGTCTGGAAGCGGCCGATCGTGACGAAGGTCGAGACGGCCGCGGCCTTCTACCCGGCGGAAGCCTATCATCAGGACTTTCTCGCCCGGCAGCCTGACTATCCGTACATCGTGGTCAACGATATTCCCAAGGTCGAGGCGCTGAAGTCGCTGTATCCGACGCAGTATCGCGACAAGCCGATCCTCGTCGCCTCGCGCTGAGGCTGCCGCCGGTCAGGCGGCGAGGGGGAACCGAAGCAGCCGATCGGCCAGCGGCACCAGCACCTGGCCGCTGCCACCGACGGCCCGCACGATCTCGGGATGATGCGCGTCGAGCCCGCCGGTAAGCGCGCCGAAGGCGGGCAGGATCAGCTTCGTGCCGCCGGCGACGAAGCAGCGCCGGGCGATGTGCCGTCCGCGCAGGTTGAGCCGCAGCTTCGGGTGGAAGTGGCCCGACAATTCGGGGCGCGCGTCCGTCGGATCGGCCTCGTGGCGGAGGACGAGGCCGTCGACCTCGGCTTCCTCCCGGACGGTGCCGCCGCAATGATCGACCAGCCCGGCGTCGTGGTTGCCGGTGATCCAGGTCCAGCGGGTCCCCGCCGTCAGCGCGCGCAGCGCCTCGCGCGCGGCCGCCGGCAGCCGCTCGCAGCCCGCCGCGTCGTGGAAGCTGTCGCCCAGGCACCAGATCTCCGCGGCAGCGGTGGCGGTGGCGAGCGCGCCCAGATCGGCCAGCGTGGCCAGCGAATCATAGGGCGGCAGCATCTGCCCGAAGCGGGCGAACCAGCTCGCTTTCTCGAAATGGAGATCGGCGACCAGCAGCGCGCGTCGCGCCGGCCAGTAGAGCGCGCCCTGCGGCAGCGCGACCAACTCGACCGAACAGAACGAAAAGCGAACCATGGCGCCGCTATATGGCTGGCCGCGCCGCTTGGAAAGAGTCCTCGGCTCAGTCGCGCGCCAGCCAGCGCCGGAACAGCGTGTTGGCGATCGCGAACGGCGGCGGCGCCAGGAAGCGCGCGCCTTCCGCCTCCGCCAGCGCCGCAGCGACGTCGTCGCGCGTCACCCACATCGCCGCCTCCAGCTCCTTGGTGTCGAGGGTGATCGCGTCGCTCTCCACCTGGGCGACGCAGGCCATCATCAGCGACGACGGGAAAGGCCAGGGCTGGCTGGCGAGGTAGCGCACCGAGGTGGCGCGCACGCCCGCCTCTTCGTGGAGCTCGCGGGCGACCGCCTCCTCCATCGACTCGCCGACCTCGACGAAGCCGGCGAGCGCCGAATAGCGGCCGGGCGGAAATGCCCGCTGCCGGCCGACGAGGACGCGACCGTCATGCTCGGCGAGCATGATCACGACCGGATCTGTACGCGGGAAATGCTCGATGCCGTCGGCGATGCAGCGGCGCGCCCAGCCGGCGCGGAACGGCACGGTGGGCGCACCGCAACGCGGGCAGAAGCCGTGGCGGGCATGCCAGTCGACCAGGCTGCGCGCCGCCGCATAGGTCGCCGCCTCGCTGTGCGGCAGATCGCCGAGCATCCGGAACAGTGCCGGCGAGCGCGACGGGCCGGCACCGCCATCGGCGCCGCTGCCGCCATCGCCGAGCGCTGCGAAGCGCGGCGTCCCGTCGATCAGGCCGAGCAGCGCCAGCGGTCCGGCATCCTCCGGCACCGGCACCCAGCTCAGTCCGCCATCAGCGCCGGCGATCGGGTCGAGCCCCGTCATCGCCAGCAGCAGCGCGCCGGAATCGGCACGCAGCGCCGCCACCGCATCGGCGTCGTCGCGGAGATGATCGACCCGCTCGAGCGGCGATCCGGTGAAGCCGGGAACGATCTCGATCATGCTTTGCCAGCTTCTCCGTAAGAGGGGGGCTTCTGGGCGAGCGCCGCCGCCTTTGTAAACAGCGTCGGCAACCCCGCCGCGGCGAGGTCGGCGAGCGGCCACCATTCGCCGTCGAGTTCGCCGGCCGGCGCTTCCGCCGCGACGACGGCGAGGTCGAGCGCGAAGTGGGTGAAGACGTGGCCGATGCGGCCGCGCGCGCGCCACCGCGCCGGGAACGGCGCGTTCGCCTCGCCTGGATCGGCCTCGTCCCACGGC
>CAXTTP010000042.1:0-14426 GCA_964247195.1 uncultured Sphingomonadaceae bacterium | reverse complement strand
CGTGGTTCGCGCCCAGGTTCAGCGCGTAGGTCACCGAGATGTCGGCGGCCGTGAACCTATCCCCGGCCATGTAGGGCGCGGCCGCTAGCTGCCGCCTGACGAGCAGCAGCCGCCGCTCGACACATCCGCGCGCCCAGCGGGCACCCCAATTGTCCCGTTCCACCTCGGGCGCGATGAAGCCGCTCACGAGCGGGACCATGATCAACGTTGCCAGGCCCGCTTCGCCCATATGGAGGAATTGCTGGTATAGGTCGGGAAGGCGGCATCGTCGGGCGAGGGCTGCAGCGGCGTGGGCCCGTAGCGGCCCATCAGATACTCCATGATCGCCACGGACTCGACCATGGTGACGTCGCCGTCTTGGATCGCGGGCAGGAAGTCGCCCGGGTTGACGGCGAGCCACGCCGGGTCCTTCTCCGCGGCCAGCATGTCCACGTGCCGCACGCTGTAGGGTAGCCCCATCTCCTCCAACACCCAGACGGCCCGGATCGATCGCGAGGTCTGTCCGCCCCATACAGTGATCATCGTCTGGGTTCTCCATCCGGGAGTGAGCCTATGCACTATTCTAACCGCGTCCAAGCGTAAGATCGGCAAGGGATGGCGCCTCCAGATGCGCTATCGCCCACTATGCAGGACGTAGCCGAGGCGCTGCCGGAAGGACGAATAGATGGCTCTCACCGGAGGAGCGGGCCGCGGCCGCCTGCCGCCGCCTCCCACCAGCTGGCGGGAACGGCTTGGCGCGCTGCGCAACCTGCCGCCGTTCCTCTTCATGGTATGGCGCACCAGCCGGGCGCTCACCGCGACCACGCTCGCCGTGCGGCTCGTGCGCGCGCTGCTGCCGGTCGCGACCTTGTTCGTCGGCAAGCTTATTATCGACGAGGTCGTGCATCTGCACGGTCTGGCGACCCGCCCGGCAGGCCTCGCCGGGTGGCTCGGCTCCGGCCTGCTCGGCCGCCTGGAAGCGCTGTTGCTGGCCGAGTTCGTGCTCGCGATCGCCTCCGATCTCCTCGGCCGGCTGGTTTCGCTGGTCGACGGCCTGCTCTCCGATCGGGTCAGCAACGATGCCAGCGTCCGCCTGATGGAGCACGCCGCCACGCTCGACCTGGCGGATTTCGAGGATGCGTCCTTCCAGGACCGGCTGGATCGTGCGCGGATGCAGGCGAGCGGGCGCATGTCGCTAATGGGTCAGCTGTTCGGCCAGGCGCAGGACATCGTCACGGTGGTGAGCTTCGCCGCCGGGCTGGTCGTCTACGCGCCCTGGCTGATCGTCATGCTCGCGATCGCCCTGGTGCCCTCCTTCCTGGGCGAGGCGCATTTCAACGCGCTGAGCTACGCGCTCAGCCATGTGCGCACGCCGCAGCGGCGCGAGCTGGATTATGTCCGCCAGGTCGCCGCCAGCGCGGACACCGCCAAGGAAGTTAAGATCTTCGGCCTGAGCCCGTTCCTGATCGACCGCTACCGCGCCATCTCGCGCGACACCTACGATGCGAGCCGGCGGCTCGCGATCCGTCGCGCGGCCTGGGGCGTCGGCTTCGGCGCGCTCGGCACGATCGCCTATTATGCGGCCTACGCCTACATTGCCTGGCGGGCGGTCACCGGCTCGTTGTGGATAGGCGACCTGACCTTTCTCGCCGCCTCGTTCCTGCGGCTGCGCGGGCTGCTGGAGGGACTGCTGACCGGCTTTTCGGCGACGGCTGGTCAGGCGCTCTATATCGACGACCTGTTCTCCTTCTTCCGGGCCGAGCCCGGCATCCGCTCGCCGCCAGTCGCATTGCCCTTTCCGCATCCGATCCGACATGGCTTCGTCTTCGAGGACGTGGGCTTCCGCTATCCGGGTGCGGAGCGTTGGGCCGTGCGCCATCTGTCCTTCACGCTGGCGCCGGGTGAAGTGCTGGCGCTGGTTGGCGAGAATGGTGCTGGCAAGACCACGCTCGTGAAGCTGCTCGCCCGGCTCTACGACCCCGTCGAGGGCCGCGTCCTGCTCGACGGGCGCGATCTGCGCGACTACGATCTCGACGCCCTGCGCGACGCGATCGGCGTGATCTTCCAGGATTTCGTGCGCTACAACCTGCCCGCGGCGGACAACATCGCGGTCGGGCGCATCGCGGAACGTGGCGACCGGGCGCGCATCGAGGCCGCTGCCACCGCAGCGCTCGCCGACGCTGTGGTCGCCAAGCTGCCGGACGGCTACGACCAGATGATCGGCAAGCGTTTCCGCAACGGCATCGACCTGTCGGGGGGCGAATGGCAGAAGATGGCGACCGCGCGCGCCTACATGCGCGATGCCGAGGTGCTGATCCTCGACGAGCCCACCGCCGCGCTGGACGCGCGCGCCGAGTATGAGGTGTTCCAGCGGTTCCGCGAGCTGAGCGCCGGGCGGTCCGCGGTGCTGATCTCGCATCGCTTCTCCAGCGTGCGCATGGCCGATCGCATCCTGGTGCTCAGCGATGGACGCGTTGAGTCATCGGGTACGCATTCCGCGCTGCTCGCAGCGGGCGGGCGCTACGCGGAGTTGTTCGAGCTCCAGGCGGCGGGCTACCGATGAGCTGAGTTGCTTATCCGACATCTGCTACAGCGCCGCAGTTCCGAGTGTGCCCGATCGCCCTGCGCCTTTCGCTAGGCGTCGGCCGACGCCGATCACTAAATCTGGGAGCAGCGAAAAGCTGGGCATCGTTTTCGTGTCGGCGATCAGCGCCGCGCGCGCGCGCAGCAGGTCAAGTCCGCCGTAGAGCCCCGCACGCAGGCCAGTCCGCGCAATCCGCCACCACAGCGCGTCCGCATCCGCATGCGCGCGGTCCGGGGCAAGATGGCTGAACGCCGAAACGACTTCGCTCAACACAGCGCTCGTCTCGATGAGCGTCGCGGCATCCGGTACCGGAAGCCGGGCGGCGGCATAGCGGCTCATGAGCACGCCCGCGCGCTCGGCGTTCGCGCCCAGCGCCTCGGCATAGCGCCAGGTGAGGACCGCGCCCGCCGAACGGATCATCCTCTCCTGCGCGGTCTTCGAGACGCCGGCGGCGTGATGGCGGTAGCGCACCAGCGGCTCGACGAGCCGGCCCAGCCGGCCGAAGGCGCGGATGCGATGGTAGAGGTCGAAATCCTCGGCGTACCGCACCTCGTCGCGCTCGAACGGATCGAGGGCGCGCGCCGCATCGCCCCGCATCATGACGCTCGACCAGACGAGCGGATTGCCCAGCATCATCCGCCAGTCGATGAAGCCAGGGCAATCGAGGCCGGCATGATAATCGGGCGGCAGCGTGCCCACACCAAATGGCTCGGCCGCCGACCCGACCAGGACAACATCGGGATGGGCGTGAAGGTAAGCGATCTGGCGCGCGAACCGGTCTTCCCGGCAGAGGTCGTCTTGGTCCAGCCCCGCGATGAAGCGGCCGCGGGCGTGCGCCATGGCGAGCGTCCGCGCCACCGCCGGCCCGCCGTTGACCGCAGCCTGCACGACGCGCAGCCGCGGCTCGTCGATCGAGGCCAGCACGGCAAGCGTATCGTCGGTCGAGCAATCGTCGACGACAACGATCTCGAAGTCCGCCATCGTCTGCACGCTGAGGCTCGCGATCGTCTCCCGCAGGAAAGGCGCGCCGTTGTAGGCCGCCATGACGACGCTGACGGTCGGCGCGTCGACGCTCATGCGGAAATCCGGCCCTCCGCCGCGTCGGCGGGTACGAGCGCATCGTCGAGGATCTGGTCCACGATCATTCGGCCCACATCGTTCTGCCACAGCCACAGCCCGTTGGCCTGGCCGCGGAAGCTCTTCTCGCCACCCAGCGCGCCGCCCGGTGTGTAGCCGGCGGCGAGGCCGATGCCGAACGCGTGCGGGACCGGCTCCCCCTGCGCATCGATCAGGCGGCACGCGCCGTCGACCAGGGTCCCGTGGACCGGCCCGTCGCTGCGCAGCCGGATCGCGCGGCCCTGGGCGTTGATGAGCGGGAGCGCGTGCGGCCGGTAGCCGAAGGCGGCCACGACCAGATCGGCGTCGTCGAGCAGCGCGCCGGCGGCTTCGTCCGCGTCGCCGTCGATCCGGTGCAACCTCAGCCGCGGATCGCCGGTGCGCCCGTTGATGCCGAGCGCGTGCACGATGAGCTCGCGGGCCTCAAGCCGGAAGCCGGCCAGCCGGTACACGAACCCCGAGACCGGGCAGACGTCGTCCGGCCCGAAATCGGTGTAGTTGTCGGCATAGGCCGCCTCGGCCGACGGATAGAAGGGCCGCAGCGGGCGCCGGTGGAGGATCGTTACCGAGCCCGCGCCGAGCGGCAGCGCAGGGCTCGCCTTCAGCAGCCGCGATGCACAGGAGACGGCGCTCGTCGAGCCCCCGACGACGACAATCCGCGCCGGTCGATCGAGCCTGGCCAGGAGCTGGCGGACCGTGTCCGTGCCACCCTGTTTCAGTAGCGCGTCCGACTGGATGAGCCGGTCGCCGCAGCGCTGGACCAGGGACAGGCCGGCAACCTTCTCTTCCGCGAGCCGGATCGCCGGCTGGTGGCCGCCGGTCGCGACGACGAGAGACCGGGCGGTAAGCTCAATCGACGATCCGTCGGCGATGCTGCGCGCGCGGATGCGCCAGAGGCCGTCCGATGTCTGGCGTGCGGACACCACCTCCCTGCCGGTCAGCACCGATCCGCCGAGCGTCTCCATTCGCGCCGCGAGCGTTTCGCCAAGGCGGCTGAGATAGGTACCGACCTTCGACAATGGCACGCCGAGTCCGCCGATATGCTGCCGGATCGCCTGGGCAGCGGGGTCGTCGGACAGCGACAGCCCGGCCGGGAGCGCACCGTCGGCGGTGAGGAAGGTCTCGGCCGTGCTGTCCGAGCTGATCTCATACTGGCCGAGCAGCCCCGCACCGATGCGATCGCCACGATCGATCATGGCGATGCCGGCAGCAGCGAGGGCCTCCAGCCGGCCGCTCTTCGCCGCCGCGCAGAGCAGCGCTGTCCCCGCCGGCCCGCCGCCGACGATGGCCGCACTCAGCACCCGTTCGGCGGACGGCTTCGCCTTGGCGCAGAGCATCCTCGGCAGCGAGTCGCAGATGGCGATGAAGCTCGCAGCGACCCGGTCGATATCGTTGAGCGTCATGCCGTCGGTGACCGGCAGTACGACCATGCGCGCCGCGACATCGTCCGTGACGGGCAGCTCGTCGAACACGCAGCTCTCGCGGAAATAGGGCTGCTCGCCGAGATGCGGGCTGAAATAGGTGCCGGCACCAATTCCCCACTCGGCGAGCCGCTCGACGATCGTCGCACGATGGTCGGTCAACGCCGGTGGCAGCAGAACGGGGAAAAACTGCATTGCCTGCCGGTGGCCCCGCGGCTTCTGGAGAGCGAACTGCGCGAGCTGCTCACGGTAGCGCGACGCGAGCATCTCACGGTGCGCGGCAATCTCGGCGATCTCGCTCAATTTCTCCAAGGCGAGCAGCGCCGACACTTCCGACAATTTCGCATTCAGTCCCGGCAGGGTCGCCGACCGGCCGCTCTCGAAGCCGAAATTGGCCATCGCGCGCAACACCTCGATCTTCGCCGCGTCCTGACAATGGATCACGCCGCCTTCGGACGTTGCGAAAGTCTTGGTCGCGTGCATCGAGTACACGACCGGAAACGGGCAGTCTGCGCCGAACGCGCGCCCTTCGGCATCCAGCGATCCGAGCGATGCCGCGGCATCGACGACCACCGCGACATCGTGTCGACGCGCAAGCCACGAATAATGTTCGAGATCGATGCTGTTGCCAAAGGTCGCATAGGGTACGATCGCACCGATATTGTGGCCGTAGCGTGCGAGAAGCCGATCGGCGGCGGGCGCGGAAAGCGCCCAATCGTCCGGATCGCAGTCCGCGAGCAGGGGCGTCAGGCCGGACCACAACGCCGCCTGCGCGGTCGCCGCGAAGGTGAACGCCGGCATCATCACGAGCAAGCGATCGGCCTTGCGGCCCCGCATCTCCATCTTGAGCGACAGCATCAGCCCGAGCGTGGCATTGGCGACGGCGAGGCATTCACCCCGTCCCGCGAACAGTTGCTCGCTCATCGCGCGCTCGAACCGGCGAACGACCGGCCCATAATTGCTGAACGTGCCCGATGCCTCAAGTGCCTCGAGCTTGTCCTTGAGCCGGCTCAGGCGCGGCGGGTTGGGACGGATAAGGGGTAGATCCATGAGAACTCCGGTGCCTGCACGGCAGCTGTGATCATGCTCTCTATCTCCTAAAACATCGTGTTGGGCGGCGCGCGCGCTCCTAAGTGCATTGCGCGACCAGTGCCGTCGACCTTCAGGCCGCCGTCTTAAGAGGTTAGCCGCTAAGCAACCTGAGAAACAGCAGGCATGGCGACATCTGCGACCGCAGCCTTTCCATCGTCATGCGGACGGCGCAGGTAGGCGTGACACACGCGAGGTAACGACCATGCGCAAGCTGATCTTCGCCACGTTGGCGGCCATCACCCTCCCGAGCGTCGCCCACGCGGCCGCCTACGAGCTTAAGGCGACGCCGCAGACGGTCGCCTGGGGCCACTACGACGCCGCAGACAAGCCGGTGCTGACAATCCGGTCCGGCGACACTGTGGTGATCCACACGCTCCTGACCAACAGCCCTACAGGGCTCGAGAAGGCCGGCGTCGACCCTGCGCAGATCGAGCCCGCTTTGCGCGCGGTCTACGACGGCGTGCCGGCGAGCGCGCGCGGACCCGGCGGGCACATCCTGACCGGACCGATCGCGATCGAGGGCGCGGTGCCCGGCGACACGCTGGAAGTCCGCATCAAGAAGATCGACCTCGCCATCCCCTACGCCTACAACGCCTTTCGATACGGCGCGGGGTTCCTCACCGACGACTTCCCTTACGCGCGCATGAAGATCGTGCCGCTCGACGCCAAGCGGATGGTCGGCCGCTTCGCGCCGGGCATCGAGGTGCCGCTCGCACCCTTCTTCGGCAGCATGGGCGTCGCTCCGCCACCCTCGTTCGGCCGCTACGACTCCGCGCCGCCGACGATCAACGGCGGCAACATGGACGACAAGGCATTGGTCGCGGGCACGACGCTGTTCCTGCCCGTCCATGCGCCCGGCGCGCTCTTCCAGACCGGTGACGGCCACGCCGCGCAGGGCAACGGGGAGGTCGACATCACAGCGCTGGAGACCTCGCTCACCGGCACGTTCGAGTTCGTCCTGCACAAGAGGACCGGTCAGACCTATCCGCGTGCCGAGACGCCGAAGGCATACATAGCGATGGGCTTCGACGACGACCTGAGCAACGCCACCCGCAAGGCTCTGCGCAACATGATCGACTTCCTCGTGGCGGAAAAGGGCATGACGCGGGACGACGCCTACATGCTCGTCAGCGTCGCCGGCGACGTCGAGATCACCGAACTGGTCGATCGTAACAAGGGCGTGCACGTGGTCGTGCCCAAAGCGTTGTTCACCGCTCGCTGAACCAGCCCGTGACGCGCGTCGTGAGGACGAACATCGAGATTGGTCGACGGCGTCAGCCTCGACCCAGAGCGTAGCCCCATGCATCTGGACAGGCTCTGAAGAGACTTGGGCCGGGCCTACGATCGTCCATCAGACAGCCGTTTCCGAGCAGTGAGCCCGGCGCTCCACCTCTATTTCGATCACGGCATGAATCTGCGACATTCCGGTTTCAGCGCGTCTAAACACTGCGAATTCTGCCGAAAGCCGCTTCATGAAGCCCACCCACGTCCCGCAAGTAAACGGCCGCTATTGGCTCCCTATCCTGCTCGCCAGTGTGTTTGGGACCAACATGGGCGATCTCTACGCCCACGAAAGCGGCCTAGGCATAGGCCTAGGCCTGCTGCTGCTCGCCGTGCTCGCAGCGCTCGCGTTCATGGGCGAGCGCCGCGACGGGCGGCGGCATGAAGCTTGGTACTGGTCAGTCATCATCATCATTCGTACGGGCGCGACCAACATCGCCGACTGGCTTGCCTTCCGCGTCCGGGTGCCTCCGGTCGCGCTCGGGTTGGGCCTGGTCCTGCTGCTCGCTGGGCTGGCCTGGCGAACGCACCGGGTCGCACGAGCAGGGCCGGATGCCGATCGCCGCCTGCCCGCAACCGACGCGATATATTGGGCGGCGATGCTCGCCGCGGGCGTGCTGGGCACGGTGGTAGGCGACGATGCATCGCACGCGATCGGTGAAGGACCGGCGTCGATCTGCCTTGGTCTACTGCTCAGCTTGATACTGCTCGTCACGCGCGGCGAGGTCCGCTCGATCTTCAGCTATTGGGGCACGGTCGCGATCGCGCGCACGGCAGGCACGGCGATCGGCGACTGGCTGGCAGAGAACCGTTATATCAGCATCGGCCTACCACTCTCCACGCTGCTGACGGGCATCGCGTTCGTCACCGTGCTGCTGTTCTGGCGGTCAGCGCCAGACGCTGATCTGCATCAAAGGGGCGAGCTTCGATGACGGATGGGCGGGCGGGGGCATGAACGGCCGGATGAACGAGGTACTGGCGAAGGTGCCGGCGGTGACGCTCGGCTTCTGGCTAATCAAGGTGCTGGCGACGACGCTGGGCGAAACGGGCGGCGATACTGTTAGCATGACGTGGCTGGGCGAAACGTCGCCCGATGCGGCTGATTCGGCCGTCAACGGCTATCTCGTCGGCACGGGGCTGTTCGGCGTGCTGCTGGTCGTGCTGGTCTGGGCGCAGATACGGGCGCGCGCCTTCAACCCGTGGCTCTACTGGGCAACGATCGTCGCCTCCACCACCTTCGGCACGACGCTTGCCGACTTTGCCGATCGGTCGCTCGGCGTCGGCTACCCGGGCGGGGCGCTGACGCTGCTCGCCTGTGTGCTCGCCTCCCTGCTCGCCTGGTATCGGACGCTTGGCACGGTCTCGGTCAACAGCGTGGTCGGGCCGCGCGCGGAAGCGTTCTACTGGATCACCATCACCTTCTCGCAAACACTCGGCACGGCGCTGGGGGATTGGGCCGCGGATGGCGCACTTGGCTATGCGGGCGGCGCGCTGGTCTTCGCGGCCTGTCTGCTCGTCCTCGCCGCGCTCTACTACGCGACGCGCGTCAGCCACGTTCTCCTGTTCTGGGCTGCGTTCATTCTCACTCGCCCCCTCGGCGCGACGGTCGGCGACTGGTTCGACAAGCCGCGCGCGCAAGGCGGGTTGGAAGTCAGCCGGCCGCTCGCATCCCTGATCCTGGCGGTCGCGATCATAGTGCTCGTCTTGGTTCTGCCGCAACGCGCCGGTCGTCACCCGGATAGCGCCGGCGAAACATGACGATGGCGAAGCTCCTGCGGGCCGCGTCGCGTGCGGCCACCGCCGCTTCGCTCCTCGCAGCACTGATCTCGTCGTCGCCCGCCTATGCCGGACCACCGTTCCTGACCGACGATCCCGAGCCGACCGACCTGGGGCACTGGGAGATATATGCGCCACTTGCCGACACGTCGGGGCGGGGCCGCGCGTTCGACGGCGGGGTCGGCGCGGAGCTGAACTACGGGGCCGCACCGAACCTGCAACTCACGCTGGGCTTGCCGCTCAGCTACACGCACGGGGCGTCCGGCTGGCGGCTTGGCCGGGGGGATCTCGAAGCCTCCGCCAAATACCGCTTCTACCATAGCGAGGCGGTCGGGCTATCGATCGCGGCGTTCCCCGGTGTCACCATACCCACCGCGGGGCGAGGCCTCGGCGCGGGCAAGCTCACGGCATTCCTGCCGGTCTGGGTTCAGAAGGACATTCGCAGCTGGTCGATCTTCGGCGGGGGCGGCTATGCCATCAACCCTGGTAGCGGCAACCGCGACTACTGGACGGGCGGGGTCGCCGCGACGCGCGCCTTCTCGAAGCGGCTTCTCCTCGGCTTGGAGGCCGATCGGCAAGGCTCCGATACGGTTGGGGGACATCGTTCCACCAGCCTGGGCATGGGCTTCATCCACAACCTGCGCGCGCCGTTCCGGGTTCTCGCCTCGGCCGGCCCGACCTTCACCGACAAGGAACGCCGGGCGGGCTTTCACGCCTTCATCGCGCTCGGCGTCGACCTTTGACCATCGCAAGCGCACCGACAGTGCGACCTTGCCTCCCGCTGCGCTTGCCGCCGGCCTCTAACCTGTTGGATCGACTAAATCCTGGAGCGGGCGAAGGGATTCGAACCCTCGACCCCAACCTTGGCAAGGTTGGTCCGATCGTTCCAATCCCATCCGTAGCTGTCCTAAGCCGTTGATAATGGTCGGAGAGTTCTCTCGTTTGTACGTCCTCGGATTACCTCGGACAGCAATTTGGTGGTGACCAAGTGATGACCGAGGTGTATAACGCTGCAGCATAAATCTGGGACGCGGAGCTTGCTGGCTTTGGCCTTAGGGTGGAGCCCTCGGGCACGCGATCTTGGATCGTGAAGTATCGGGCTGATGGAGGAGGCCGTGGCGCACCTCAACGGCTCCTGTCGCTGGGCCGCTACCCGACGATCAGCCTTCCTCAAGCCCGCAAGTCAGCGTCGAAAACGCTTGCCGCTGCTGAATTGGGACATGATCCAGTTGCGATGCTTACTGCCAAGCGGCGCGAAACGACGGTCGCCTCCCTAATTGAGCTATACGAAGCTGAAGGACTGGTGGTTCAACGGGGTATCCGGATTGGGGAACCCATGAAGCCGCTGACCGCCAGATATACGATGGCGCGCCTCAGGCATCACGTGTTGCCACTCCTTGGATCTCGGCGTCTTACCGAGATCACCGAAGGTGATGTCGAAGCGCTCGCACGCGCCGTATCTAAGGGGGTGACATCGAAGGATGAAAAGGGGGGAGACCGTTCCCGTATCATTGTGCGCGGCGGAGATGGTGCTGCGCGCAAGGTTGTGCGGGACGTGTCAGCATTGTTCGCGTTCGCCCTCCGTCGGAGGTTAATGACTGCAAACCCCGTCACGAATGCAAGTGTGCGCAAAACAGACAACCGCCGTGAGCGCTACCTTTCGTTGCCAGAGATCGAACGGTTAGGTGCTGCGTTGGATGAGCTTGAGTGCGAGGGGGTCAATCCGAAAGCGACGAATATCGCCCGTCTTTGGGCGCTCTCCGGCTGCCGACGCAACGAGATCGCGGGCTTGCGATGGACCGAATGCGACCTTGAAATGGGACTGTTACGCCTTTCAGACACCAAGACCGGTCGGAGCGTGCGTCCGCTTGGAGCGGCGGCAGTGGCCTTATTGGCAGCTCTAGGCGCCGAGGCAGATGAAGGTAGCGAATTTGTTTTTCCTGCGGAGCGTGGCGAAGGATTTTACCAGGGGACAAAGAGGGTTTGGCGGGAGGCGATCCGAAGGGCGGAGCTTCCGGGTGTGACGCCACACGTCCTCCGGCACAGCCTTGGCAGCGCAGCGGCCTCGGCCGGCGAAGCCTTGCTGATGGTAGGCTCGCTCCTCGGCCACGCCAACGCTCGCTCTACGGCAATATATGCTCACGTTTCGCACGATCCGGCTCGTCTTGCTGCGGATCGCGTAACTGGTCCGCTCGCCGATGCGCTGGGCTGCGCACGCCATCAGCTCCGACACTGAGTGCGGCGAGAGGTCAGGCATAGTACCTGCGTTGAGCGCTTCTCGGGATTCCGCCGCGGGCACGGCTCTGCTAATTAGGGAAGTGAGGAGGACAGCGAACTACCAAGGAATAAGCCAATGTCTGACCAGGTTGAGTGCCCCCCATCGCGCCCTGCAATGCCTACGGGGCTAGCCGCGCGCGTAGCCGAAGCGGATGCTCGCATTGAGCAGCGTCCCCTGAACCCCGGTGTCGCGCTCGACGAGAGTCCCGGCCCGCTGTGGTTCACAGCCCCCCATGCGGATCAGGAGAGCTGGCGCAAGCAGATCACCGACGCGTTCGGATCGAGGTCGATGAGCATTGCTCAGATGTTCCTCAGCCAGCTGTCCCAACTCTGCTCACGGGAGTGGCAACGGGATCGCTGGGAGCCGGACGACGTCGAGCTCAACGCGGTGCTTGGTATAGTAAACAGCATCCGGCCAGACAACGAGTTACAAGCGGCTCTCGCAGCTCAGATGGTCGCAGTCCATCTCGCTACGATGAAGGTGGCAGGGCAGGCCCTGCGAGGCATGGTCGTGGATAAGCTCACTGCGAACACCATGGCCCGGTTGGCTGCAACGTACGCCTTGCAGTGCGAGGCACTAGATCGGCTGAAGGGCAGGCGGGGACGCCAGGAGATCAATGTCCGGTACGAGCGACACGACCATAAGCACGTGCACGTCGAGGGGGGCGGTGCTCAAACAGGAGATCAACCCCATGCACCTACGCGACTTGCCCAACCCAGCAGCACCGTCGTCCCCAACTGCGGCAGCCCGGCTGGCGAGCATGAACGCAGCTCCCCGATGCATGGCCCGGACGAGAGCCGGTTAGCCTTGCTCCTCCCCGGCGGTAAGGGGTCGCAAGCGCTGCCGCATGCATGGCGGGGCACATGGCTCCGGCGCGCCAAACGAGGCTCGCAACGGCGCTTACCTGGACGGGGCATGAACGAAAGACGCCATTGAGCTTCGCAGGGCGGCGGCCGCTTTGTTGCGTGCAGTTCGGGCGCAGCACCATCCGCGATAAGCCTGCGAGGAGACTCTAAGTCCCGTCCGGTGCCGCTGGTGCTCCATCAAAACTCTGACGGCAAGAGCGGGTAGACGTGGAAATAGCCTTTGGCGACGGTGTAAAGGGTCAGGCGCACGTCGCTAAAGCGGGTTGCGTCTGATTCATCGGTCTGCCGTAGCTCGAACGCCTCCGAGCGTAGCAACTCGCCGGTGCTGAGATCTTGATACCGGATGTCGTACTTTCCTGGAGGCAGCTTCCGCATCGTGTAGCGTCCGGTATCCCCTAGCGCTGCCGGTGCTGCTCAATCACCTGTCACAGCCGTATGACGATGGGGTTCGTGAAGGTATTGCGCGCGCCCTCGGGGTAAAAGGCGTCCGGCCTCTCGCTTGGGACCGGCTCATCGCGCTGGTTAAAAGCAGGTCACTTCCGAAGCGGGTTAGCGACGGCATCATGGTGGCCCTGTTTGCAATGGCTCGCCCTGCCGATCTGCCTTCAGTAATCGCTCTGATCGTTGACACCTCGAATGGATCGAGCCGCGTGTTTCTGGTTCGCAACCTGTTGCGTTCCAAGAGGCCGCAAGCGCGTGAGGCACTGCTAAACCTACGCGACGATCCCGACCTTCGGAAGGAAATCGCCACGTGTCTTAAGGCTTCCGAGCGCATATAAACGTTCGCTAGGCGGCGCGGTGTTGGTGATCAGGGATGGCCGGAAATGGGGCGCTTGCCGCCGGTCCGCTTCTGGCGTCCGCTTTGACGATCCCGAACGGCAAGGAATGGTGGATAACGGTCCGTCTGGTTCTGGCGGCGGACCGGCGATAGCAGCCTTTTCAAGGCAATGCGGTCTGCTCTGGCTCACGAACTGGAGTGCGACGAGGATGAAGTTGCCTTGAAGACGAAGCTGCGCAAGATTGTCACCGCGCCGAAGCCTAAAGGAGATGAAGCGTTCCGGGATCGGGGCCGAGTGAATATTGGTCTGGGTAAGGCGTTCCATCATTATGCAAGAAGCGCTCATCTGAGTTGGGGCTTTTCATGTCTATGTCAGAGCAGTAAATCACGTTGTCGTCACTCCGCGACCCAGCTTCGAGATAAATTGCGACCACAGCCGACCGGTTGATCAGATGATGTCCGTTGCCGGAGCCTTTTGGGAAAGTTGCGCAATCTCCAGCAACCAACAGAGTCTCGCCTTAATTCTCTACTAACACGACCTCACCTTTTAGAATGAAGACGAGTTCATCCTCAGTCGTGTGCCAATGCCGCTGACTAGACCAGTTGCCCGGTGGCAGGTGTGACAGGTTGAAGCCGAAGTCCGTCATGCCACCCATGTCGCCTAGTCGCTGCCGGATGCGCTCGGCACTTTGTGCCTCGAACGGGGACGGGTAGCCAACGCCCTTCCGCTTCGGAACGCTGTCAATGTCGAGCTTAGGCATACCCGCTCCCAATGCCACTACAATGCGAACGGGGATCTAAACCGATGAGCTCCACTTGCACAGCTGCGGCCTATCGCGCTGCATCGGTCGAAGACATAGTTGCCAAGAACGACTGCCGCCGCCGCAATCGACCGCGGCACAGCCTTGCTGAAGCGGTCTCCATTGGGATTGTGCTGCTCCCAGAAAATTGTCATCTGGCGTGCTCATGAGGAGGTTCTTGCGCTCTGCGGGAACGTCCGCAATCGCGATTAGCCTCTTACGTCCCGCTACGACCGAGCTTGGGGCGTCAGCTGTCATTTTCGTGCCGATCGTAGCCCCGTCACCATCCACCTCACACTGCTGCTCCCTGCCTTTTTCCTCCATCGCTGAAGGCAGGATACTCGGTTGCGCTGTACCTCCGACGCGAGGACCCAGAGTTGGGCACCTGCACTGTCATTGTCCCAAACCCAAGTCCGGGAGAAGCCGCACGTCTCAGCGGCGCCCTTGATCGGCGC
>CAXTTP010000041.1:0-14547 GCA_964247195.1 uncultured Sphingomonadaceae bacterium | reverse complement strand
CGCCAACCTCGGCCTGGTCGTCATCGACGAGGAGCAACGCTTTGGCACCGCTGACAAATCCCGGCTTCGGGACCTGCAAAAAAATTCCCATACTTGTACGCTGACCGCCACTCCGATCCCGCGAACCCTGCAGACCGCCCTGGTCGGCCTCCAGCAGCTGTCGATCATCGCCACCCCGCCGGCTCGCCGCCAGCCGATCCGCACCAGCGTCGCCAGCTTCGACCCCGCCACCGTCCGCACCGCCCTCCTCCGCGAGAAGGGCCGCGGTGGCCAGAGCTTCGTCGTCGTCTCCCGGATCGAGGACATGGCGCCGATGGCCGAGAAGCTCCACGCCCTCGTCCCCGAACTCGTCATCCGCGAGGCCCATGGCAAGATGAGCCCTGCCGACATCGACGACGCCATGGTCCGCTTTGCCGAGGGCGACGGCGACGTGCTGCTCGCCACCAACATCATCGAGGCCGGGCTCGACGTGCCGCGCGCCAACACGATGATCGTCTGGCGCGCCGACCGCTTCGGTCTCTCGCAGCTCCACCAGCTGCGCGGCCGGGTCGGACGGGGCAGGCTGCGCGGGCAGATCCTGCTGACGACCGAGGCGGACGCGGCGATCGCGCCGGCGACGCTCAAGCGGCTGCGCACGCTCCAGGCGCTCGACCAGCTCGGTGCCGGCTTCGCAATCAGCGCGCGGGACCTCGACCAGCGCGGCGCCGGCGACCTGCTCGGCGAGGAGCAGGCCGGCCATGTCCGGCTGATCGGCGTTGGCCTCTACCAGCATCTGCTCGGCGGTGCGCTGCGCACCGCGCGCGGGGAGGAGGTCGAGCGCTGGACGCCGGACCTGAACCTGGGCGTCACCGGCGGCATTCCGGAGGATTGGATTCCCGAGCCGGAGGTGCGCATCAACCTCCATGCCCGGCTCGCACGCGCCGGATCGCCCGCCGCGGTGGACGCGCTGGCGGAGGAGATCGAGGACCGCTTCGGCGCGCCGCCGGCCGAGGTGCGCACGCTCCTGTCGCTCGCGCGTCTCCGCCAGCTCGCATGCCAGGCGCGGGTCGCGCGGATCGACGCGGGGCCGGCGGCGATCGCGCTCACCCCACGGCGCGATTTCGCCGGCGCCGTGGGCGCGGCCGGCCTTACCGAAAAGAACGGCCGTCTGCTCGTCGCAGAGGCGAGTGCGGCCGACGAAGCGCGGATTGACAGAGTGGCGACACTGCTGGAGCAACTCGCCGATGGCTGAGACGATCGCCCGCGTGGAGCGCCGACGAATCACAGACGGGAATGCCACCGAAGCAAGCTGGGAGGCGCGCCACGCGCCGATCCTGGCGGAGCTTGCCGCCGTCCCCCGCGCCCGGCCGAGCCTGTTCGCGAGCTTCTTCCAGGGCGGCTTCGAATGCTCGACGCACCGCCGGGCGACCGACCGCGGTCGCATCGATGTCATTGCCGCCACCGGCCACGATCGCCACGCCGCCGCCGACTACCGGCGGCTACGCGACCACGGCATCCGCACCGTGCGCGACGGACTGCGCTGGCACCTGATCGGCCACGACGCCGGCCGCTTCGACTGGTCGAGCCTCGACCCGATGCTGGCGGCCGCACGCGAAACCGCGACGGAAGTATTGTGGGACCTGTTTCATTATGGCTGGCCCGATCGCATCGACATCTGGCACGACGATTTCGCGACCGAGTTCGCCGCCTTCGCCGCCGCCGCCGCGGACCGAATTCGCGCCGCGACACCGGGAACGCGCTTCTACGCGCCGATCAACGAGATCTCCTTCTTCGCCTGGGGCGGCGGAGACGTCGCGTGCATCAATCCGTTCCAGCGCGATCGCGGCGATGCGCTGAAGCGGCAGCTCGGCCGGGCGGCGGCGGCGGCGATGGCTGCCATTCGCGCGGCCGATCCGGGCGCCCGCTTCATCCACGCCGATCCGCTCATCCACATCACCGCCGAACCGGGCGCCGATCCCCGCCGCCGCGCGGATGCCGAACATCACCGCCTGTTCCAATATGCGGCGTGGGACATGATCGCCGGCCGCCGCTGGCCCGAGCTTGGCGGGTGCGCGGATCATCTCGATATCGTCGGCGTGAACTATTATGCGCAGAACCAGTGGCTGCATCATGGCGACACGATCGAGGTCGGCGATCCGCTCTACAAGCCGTTCCGCTATTTGCTGATCGAAGCCTATGCGCGCTACCGTCGCCCGATCTTCATCGCCGAGACGGGGATCGAGGACGAGGAGCGGCCGGCCTGGTTCCGCTATATCTGCGGCGAGGTGCGCGCGGCGATGCGGGCGGGCGTGCCGATCGAGGGCATCTGCCTCTATCCGGTGCTCGACCATCCCGGCTGGGACGACGGGAGGGACTGCCATAACGGGCTGCTCGAACATCTCGGCGACACGTCGCCCCGGCCGATCTACCGGCCGCTCGCGGACGAACTCGCCCGCCAGCAGCAGCTGTTCGCGGCGGAGTTCGGGATCGCCGGCTAGACCGAGTCTCGAGCTGCATGCCGCACCGGCGGGAACGATCGCATCGCCAAAGGGAACCGGCTCCGGTCCCGCAGAACCGGAGCCGCGCTTCCGGGTCAGAACTCGATCTGGGCGCGCATCGCGATCGAGTTGATGCCGAATTTGCGATCGTCGATGCGCTTGCCGGCAAACGAGTCGCGCAGCAGCACGTTGGCGGGCAGGAAGGTGCCGCCGCCGCCCGCCGCAGCGGTGCGCGGACCGCCGGTGACGTCGGTATGCGCGACCTGGAGCATGAAGCGGACATAGTCCATCGGGTTCCAGATCACGCTCGCCTGATAGCCGACCTGCTTGCCGCCGTTGACGAAATAGTTGTTGGCGGTGGTCGTGAGGTTGGTGCCCGGACCGACCCGGCTGTTGAGATCGATATAGTCGATCCGGCCGTTGACCTGGATCGCGCCCCAGCCGCCCTGATCGAACGGGTGCAGCACCTTGGTGCGATCCCAGCGGCCGCCCTTGTAGCCGCGGCTCTCGCCGGTCAGGAAGACGCCGACCTCGCCGTAGGCCGAGAAGAAGTCGGGATCGTCGACGAAGAGCGTGCCGGCCGTGCCTTCGTTCTTGTCGAAGACGGTGCCCGGCTGATAGCCGTGGACCCACACCTTCTGCGCCTCGCCGACGACGTGGATCGGCCCGTGGATCGCGCCGAGCTCGCCACCGAGGATGTCGTCGCCCTTGGCGGCGATGGCGCCGGTATCGATCAGGCGAAGGCCGGTGATCTGCGTCAGCGGCCGTGCCCGATACTGCATGTTCTGCGCGTCCTGCTGGAACATGCGGTGCTGGAAGTTGGCGCCGAAGTGGACGCGGGTAGCGCCGAACGTCGGCGAGAAGGTGCCGCGCACGGATGCCTGCCAGCCGGTGCGGGTATCGCCGTCATTGGCGTTGTTGATCTCCTGCCCGTAGCCGCCGACGGTCAGGGTGTAGCGGTCGCCCGGATCGACCAGGCCGACCGCGACGCCGAGGCGGCGGTTCTCGGCGAACGCCTCGGTGAAGGTCGCGCGCTCGAGGAACGAACCGAGCCGCGAGCTGGTCATCGTGTCGAGGCTGGACAGCGGATAGGTGTTGCCGATGCGGATCGTGACCGGGCTGTCCTTGGGCTGGTAGGAGAGGAAGATGTCCTCGTAGTCGACCGTGCCCTGCGCCAGGTTGAGCTCGACATTGTAGCCGAAGCCGCCAGGCAGCGTGCCCTCGCCGCCGATGACGATGCGGCGCGCACGATAGCCGGTGCCGAGCTTCTGGAACGAGTTGTTGCCGACCGCGCGCTCGATATAGCCGGCGTCGAACTGGAGGAAGCCCTTGGGCTTGAAGGTGAAGCCGCCCTCACCGGAGAATTGCGGCGCGCCCTTCCAGCTCGGCGCGACCTGCGTGACCTGCTTCTTGAGCGCCTCGAGCTGCTGCTGGAGCGCGTCGACCTGCTCCTTCAGGAATTCGAGCTGACTCGCGCTCTCCTGCGCGCTCGGCACGGCGACCTGCTCGGCGGCGACCGGCACGTCGTCGCTCGGCGGCGTGGCGGTCGTCGGCGTGCCGCTCGGCGAGCCCGGCCCGTCAACATCGTTGCGCGGGCCGGCGGCGGCCGGCGCGTCAGCTTGCGGCGTGATCGTCTGGGCGTGAGCAATGCCGCCGAGCATGGTCGTGGCAAGCAAGGCAAGCAGAGAGTGGCTGGTGCGCATGGCGTTTTTGGTTCCCCCCGAAGAGCCGGATGGCGCTCTCGTGATGGCCGGCCGGTAAGCGGCCGACATGATCGCCGCGTGACGGCGAGGTTTCAGTTCGATGACAGTGGCCGACCGTTACCGCCGCGCCACGGTGGTGGCGCGGCGGCGGGCGGGCGGGCTATTTGATCGTCGCCGGATCGAGCGGGGTCATTGCGCGGGCAATGGCGGCGTTGCGGGCGCGCACGGCGTCTGGCGCAGCGATCATGCCGCGACGGACGAGATAGCCGCTACGGTTCCACGTCGATTCCTTGGTGAACTCGGCGACATAGGCGCGGATCGCCGGCACCGCGCCGAGATGGGCGTTCTTGACGTAGAGGTAGAGCGGACGGGCGCCCGGATATTTGAACGTCGCGATCGAGTCGTAGCTGGGCGCCACGCCATTGACGGTGATGCCCTTCAGCGCATTCGCGTTCGCTTCCAGATAGGAATAGCCGAAGATGCCGATCGTACCCGGATTGGCCTCGATCTTCTGGACGATCAGGTTGTCGTTCTCGCCCGCCTCGACATAGGCGCCGTCCTCGCGGATCGCGGTGCAGACCGCCTTCGCCTTGGCTTCGTCCGACTTCTTGAGCGCGGCGACGCCGGCATTGGCCTCGCACGGCGGGGTGAGCAGCAGTTCGCCGAGCGCGTCACGCGTGCCGCTGGTCGGCGGCGGGCCATAGACGCGGATCGGCAGCGCCGGCAGCTTGGCGTTGACGTCCTTCCAGGTCTTTGCGTTGTTCGGCTTGCCGAACGGCGTCTTGGCAAGAGCGAGGTAGATGTCGCGCTGGGTGACGGCGGCTAGCGGCGACGCCTTGGCGGTGGCGAGCGCGATGCCGTCGAGGCCGACCTGGATCTCGGTGATCTGGCCGACGCCGTTGGCGGCGCACGCCTTGATCTCGGACGCCTTGATGCGGCGCGACGCGTTCTCGATGTCGGGGAAGCGCTCGCCGACGCCGGCGCAGAACAGCTTCATGCCGCCGCCGGTGCCGGTCGATTCGATCACCGGCGCGCCAGCCGACGGGTTGGCGCGGGCGAAGCGTTCGGCGACGGAGGTGGCGAAAGGATATACGGTCGAGGAGCCGACCGCGTGGATCTGGGTACGCGCGAGTGCCGGCGACGCTGCAAGCAGCGCCACCGTCGCGGCCGCCGCCGCGATGCTCGATTTGGACATGATGAAGTCCCCTTGGTGGTCCGGCTGGACGGACGCGCCGCCGGTGGCCTCGCGCTAGGCGGCTTCGATGCAGACTCCGTGACGGTTTCGTTGCAGTTCAGTGACAGCAGCTCCGGGCGGCGAACCGGACCCGGCGCAAGCGCGAGGAGATCCGGGTCCGGAACGGCTACAGCGTCGACACCGCAGGCGTCGTCGACTGCTCAGCGCTCGCGACTGAGCTCGTCGACCTCGTTCATGATGGTCTGGAGAGCGGTGCGGTTGGGATCGGCCTTATGCTCGCGGCGCGACGGCAGCTTGCCGTCGCTGAGCAGCGCCTCGAGCGCGACCCGGCCGCGCGCCACCCGGCTCTTGATCGTGCCGACCGCGCAGCCGCAGATCTCCGCCGCCTCTTCATAGGCGAACCCACCGGCGCCGACGAGGATCAACGCCTCGCGCTGCGGCTGGGGCAAGTGCATCAGCGCGCGCTGCATGTCACCCAGCTCGACGTGGCGATCCTGGCTGGCCGGTGCGGCAAGCAGCTTGCTGGCGGTGAGTTCGTCCCACTCGCCCTTGAAGCGCGCGCGGCGCATCTGCGAGAGGAACAGGTTGCGCAGAATGATGAAGGTCCAGGCACGCATGTTGGTGCCGGCCTGGAAGCGCTTGCGTGCCGCCCACGCCTTCAGCAGCGTTTCCTGGACTAGATCGTCGGCGAGATCGCGGTTGCCGGAGAGCGAACGGCCGAACGCGCGCAGATGCGGGATTACGCGCGCCAGCTCGGTCTTGAACTCGTCGTCAGGCAGCGAGACATGCTCGACGACAGGCGCATTTTCCGCAGCCGGCTCCACGTCCTCTTGCATCAAATCGTCTCATGCTGCGGCACTGACGCCCGACGGCGCCAGCGTATCGCCCAGATAGGAGGTACCCGTTTCAAATACGATGGCTAAATCGCACTCGCCCGGGCTAGCGCCAGATCAGGACCACCGCAGCGAAAACGACGACGACGAGCACTAGGGAGATGCCGAGGACGTAACGGACGATACCCGGCGTCGATCCGCCGCGCGCCTCGGTCGCCGTTTCACGGATCGGTTCTTCTGCCATGCCGCTGCGCCCCCTGGTTTCGTCGATAGTTTCGCTTCGCTAACGCGGCCCCGCGCCGCCCGGTTCCGCCGCGATCAGGCGGGGATGGTCGCGCGGTCGAAGAACAGAGCCTGACTGATCAGCGCCTTCACCGTCGATCGCTGGAACGGCTTGGTGATCAGGAAGGTCGGCTCCGGCCGCTCCCCGGTCAGCAACCGCTCGGGGAAGGCGGTGATGAAGATCACCGGCACGCTGAACTCGGCGAGGATGTCCTTGACCGCATCGATGCCGGAGCTGTCGTCGGCAAGCTGGATGTCGGCGAGGACGAGACCCGGCCGCTTGGCGCGCGCCTGCGCCACCGCTTCGTCGCGCGTCACCGCCACGCCGTTGATGGTGTGGCCGAGATCGCGGACGATCGTCTCCAGGTCCATGGCGATGATCGGCTCGTCCTCGATGATCAGCACGTCCGCCTGGATCTGGCGCTCGATTTCGGCATGGGCATCGGCGACCTGCTGCTCGACCTCGGCTGCCGGCATGTCGATCAGGTAGCCGGCGTCCTCCGGCGTGAAGCCTTCCATCGCGGTGAGCAGCAACGCCTGGCGCGAGCGCGGGGTAATCTGCCCGAGCCGCGCCTGGGCGACGGCCTCGTTGTCGTCGGCTTCCGCGCCGCCGCCCGCATCCTCCTCGTCATTCGCCGATGCCCAGATGCGCTGGAAGATGCGGTAGAGGCCCAGCCGGGCGTCGACGTCTCGCGGGAAATCGCCGGGCGCGGCGACGATCGCCTCCAGCGCGGCACGGACATAGGCGTCGCCATGCGCCTGGCTGCCGGTGAGCGCGCGCGCATAGCGGCGCAGAAAGGGAAGGTGCGGGGCGAGTTCCTGGCCGAGCGACATGGTCTGCATACACTCCTTGCGTTGGCGCGGTATTGAGGTCGACGACGGACGAATGCAACCCGTCTGCGGCTGATGGCCGCGCTCGGCCCGAGCTCTGGTTTTGGCGGAACAATCGTCGCGATCTTTGGTTTCCAGCGGGATTGTGTCCGTCGTACTTCGTCGAGGACGCAGCCACCAACGAACATGGCCGGCGGGTCGCTACGCCCGGACCATGGCGTGGCGAGGACCGGGATGTTGGGGGAAGTTTTGGCGTTGGAGCGAAAAGATCGAGGTGCGTCGCCAGGGCCGAAGGTCCGGGCCCGGCAAGCGGAAGGAGCTTCGGGCAAGTCGGCGGGCGATGTCGGTTCGGCGCTGCGGACGGTATTCGAACAGACCGTGAGCGAAGACATTCCCCCCGAAATGCTCGATCTGCTCAACAAGCTCGCCTGACCGCGGCGGCAGATGACGCCGCGCAAGCGACATCGTAAGACGCCGGAACGAGCATGATCGCCGGTTGGCTGGCCCGGCTTTCCACGGGCATCAAGATGCTGCTGATCCTCAGCGCGGCCCTGCTGCCGCTGGGGCTGATCGCCCTCTCCGCATCCCTCCAGTCGGCGCGTACCAACCGCAACGACCGTGAGGCCGAAGCCCGGCTCATCGCCGCCCACAGCGCGGAGGAACTGTCGAGCGCGGTGCTGCGTGGCACGAGTGCGCTCCGCGGTGCGCTCGACACGCTTGCCACGGCGCCCTTCGACGCCGCGACCTGCCGCCAGGTGTTAGCGGTGAGTGCGCGCGCGCAGCGCTGGCAGACGCGCTTCGCCCTGTTCGATCTCGGCGGACGCCAGATCTGCACCACCGCCGGCTTCACCCATCTCGCCGCCCTGCCGCCTACCGCGGAGAGCGGCGTAGACGCGCGTCTGATCGAAAGCGCGCGCACGCTGCGTTTCGAAATCGTCGACCGCACTGCCGGCCTGGTCGCCGCCGGCGAGCTCCCCGAATCAGCGATCGACCGGATCGTCCGCCCGGCCGCCAGCGCCGGTTCGTACGGCATCGTCGTGCGCCAGGGGGACGCCGACGTCACGCTCTCCACCGCGCGGCGCGCCAGCCCGCTCAGCCAGCTCGTCACCGCGAGCGCGCCGGTCGCCAACGGGCAGCTCGCCCTGGAGCTGACGATCAACGCCACGCCGGTGCGCGCGATCGAGGTGCTCATGGTGCTGCTGCCGATGCTGATGTGGGTGGCGGCGGCCGGGATCGGCTGGCTCGTCGTCGACCGGCTGCTGGTGCGCCCGCTGGCGGTGATGCAGAAGGCGATCGCGGGTTACCGGATCGGCGATCCCGAGCTTGCCATCCCGCACCTGACGACGCCATCGCACGAGATCCGGGGCTTGGGCGAGGCGTTCCGCACCGTCACCGAACGGCTCGCCCGCCACGATGCGGAGCTCGAGGCCGGGCTGGCCCGCCAGACGCTGCTGACGCGCGAGGTACATCACCGCGTGAAGAACAATCTCCAGGTCGTCGCGAGCCTGATCAACCTCCACGCGCGCGGCGCGCAGAGCGAGGATGCGGCGGCGGCCTATGGCGCGATCCAGCGCCGCGTCGATGCGCTCGCCGTCGTTCACCGCAATCATTATGCGGAGCTCGAGGACAATCGCGGCGTCGGCCTGCGCGCGCTGATCGGCGAGATCGCATCCAACCTGCGCGCATCGGCGCATCCCCACGCCGGCCACCTCGCGATCGCGCTCGATCTGGCGTCGGTGTCGGCAAGCCAGGACGTGGCCGTGGCGGTCGCCTTCCTGGTGACCGAGATCGTCGAGATGGCGATGGATTGCGACGCGGGCGGCGGCGTCGCCATCCGCCTGGACCAGACCGGGGATCCGAGCCGGGCGCGGCTTTCGATCGAGGCGCCGGGCTTGGCGAGCGAGGCATGCCGGGGCCATCCAGCCAAAGTTCGCTTCAGCCGCGTCGTCGAGGGCCTCTCCCGACAGCTGCGCTCCAAGCCCGAGCGGGACGAGGAACGAGGCCTGTTCGCGATCGAGATACCGGTCTTCCCGCCGCCACCGGCAGTGCCCTGAGCGAGGGGAAGCGCGCTTTCCAAGCCCGCCACTTTTTTTGAAAGCGCGCGGAACCGCAACCGTGTCCAGTGATTAATGTCCCTGAGGATAGCGACCTTTTGCCCCCCCGCTCTCGCTATCCCTTACATGGGCCCGGACCGCCGATCTCCCCCCGACGGCGCTTCGGGCCCAAATTCTTTAGCACTCCTCACGCTCTCGTCCGAACCGGCCGCGGAACAACGGCGCGAATAGCGCATTGATCAGCCGTCCTGGGGGATAGGCTCACGATGGAGGAGGAACGCATGGTTCGTAAGATTTTGGCGCTCGCGCTTGTTACCAGCACGATGATGGTTGCTGCCTGCAATACCGTCGCGGGTGCCGGCAAGGATGTTTCGTCCGCTGGCAAGGCCGTGTCGAACGCGGCCGACAGCGCGCACTGAGCGCGTTCCTCTTGAATTACGAGTGCCGCCGGGTGACCGGCGGCACTTTTGTTTGTGGGGATGTGTTTGTGCCGCCGCCGGTAAGGCTACCGGGCGGGAATGCCTAGGTCGGCGTGCCCACCACCTCTTTGGCGGACTCACGCGCGCGCCGCTTCTCGGTGAACCAGATCGCGATCAGCGCGAACTCGTAAAGAAGCACCAGCGGCACCGCGAGCATCAGCTGGGATACGACGTCCGGCGGCGTCAACACCGCCGCCACTGCGAACGCGCCGACGATCGCATAGCGCCGCCCGGACCGTAGTTGCGCGCGGGTGACGATGCCGGCCCGCTCGAGCAGCATCAGCAGCACCGGCAACAGGAAGGCGACGCCGAAGCCGAACAGAAACTTGGTGACGAAATTTAGATAGTTGCCGACCGCAGGCAGCGCCTCCTGCTGGATGCCGCCGATATTGCCCTGGTAGCCCAGCAGGAAATGCAGCGCGAGCGGCATGGCCACGTAGTAAGCGAGCGCCGCGCCGAGCAGGAACAGCACCGGGGTCATGATCAGGAACGGGAAGAAGGCCCGCTTTTCCTTGGCGTAGAGACCCGGCGCCACGAACTGCCAGAGCTGGCTCGCCATCACCGGGAAGGCGAGCATGATCGCGGCGAAGAACGCGACCTTCACCTCCGCGAAGAACGCCTCGAAGATGTCGGTGTAGATGATCTTGCCCTGGCCCGCGCGCAGCAGCGGCTGGACCAGGAAGGCGAAGATCGGCCGCGCGAAGTAGAGGCAGAGCGCAAACGCGGCGCCGAGCGCGGTGAAACTCCACAGCAGGCGGCGGCGGAGCTCGATCAGATGATCGAGCAGCGGAGCGCGGCTGTCGTCGATGTCCTTCACGGCAGGCTTTCCGGAGCGACGGGCGCGGCCGGTGCGGCCCCGGTCGGCGGCGCGTCCCCGGCAGGCGGCAGCGGCATCATCGGCTCGACGCCATGCGACGCGTCCACGTCGCTTGTCGCTGCCGTGGCGGGATGCTCGCGCATGATCCGCTCATTCTCCGCCGCCCAGCGCTTCTCCATCTCCTCGACCTCGGCCTGACGCATCATCTCGTCGAGGCCGGACCGGAAATGACGCGCCACGCCGCGCGCGCGTCCCACCCAGAAGCCGACGGTACGCATCAGCCGCGGCAGGTCCTTGGGCCCGATCACGACCAGCGCGACCAGCGCGACCAGCATCAGCTCGGTGGGGGCGATATCGAACATCGGCGGCTTCTAGACCGGGCGACCGCCGCGTTGAAACAGCGAAGTCAGACCTGCGGCCGATCATCCTTCATCGGCTGGAGATCGCGCTCGGCCGTCACTTCGGGCGGAGGCGCGGTCTGAAGGCGCGGAGCCGGGCGGACGACGGGCTCGTCCTCCTCGCTCATGCCCTTCTTGAAGCTCTTGATGCCCTTCGCGACGTCGCCCATCAGATCGGAGAAGCGGCCTTTCCCGAACAGCAGCATCACGACGACGCCGACGACGAGCCAATGCCAGAGGCTCAGACCACCCATGATCAATCTCCTTGTGCTGCCCCCTATCTAGGCGTCGTCGGCGGCTTTTGCCATCTCTAGCGAAAGCATCGCCTGATCGAGCGGATCGAGCAGTCCGGCGGCGGCGAGAGCGTCGATCCCGGGCAGGTCGCGCCGGCTTTCCAGCCCGAAATGGGAGAGGAAGGCGGGCGTCGTCGCGTAGATGAGCGGACGGCCAGGCGCCTCGCGGCGGCCGGCAGGCCGCACCCAGCCGGCTTCCATCAGCACGTCGAGCGTACCCTTGGAGATCTGGACGCCGCGAATCGCCTCGATCTCGGCGCGGCTGACCGGCTCGTGATAGGCAATGATCGCCAGCGTCTCGACGCCCGCCCGGCTCAGCCGCCGGGGCTCGGCACGCTCGCGTCGGAGCAGGTGCGCGAGATCGGGCGCGGTCTGGAAATGCCAGCGGCCACCGCGCTCGACCAGGTTGATGCCGCGGCCGGCATAGTCGGCACGCAGCCGCACCAGCGCCGGCGCGACGTCCAGGCCGGCACCGACGCAGGCGCCGATCTCCCCGGCGGTCATCGGCGTCTCGGCGGCGAACAACGCCGCCTCGATCGCGCGGCGGACGTCGTCGGGCTCGGAATTCATGCGGCGCGGATCATCAGCGGGGCGAACGGCTCCTCCTGGCGAAGCTCGACCCGGCCCTGCCGGGCAAGCTCCAGTGCGGCGACGAAGCTCGACGCCAGCGCCGAGCGGCGAAAGCCGTCATCCGCTGCGGCCGGCAGGAAGCGCTCGAGCGCCATCCAGTCGATGCGACCGTCGATCATGCCCTCGACCCGCGCGATCGCATCCTCCAGCGTCATCACCGCGCGCCGCGCGACGATGTGCACCACCGGCACGCCGCGGGCACGAACCGCGCCATAGGCGGCGATCACGTCGAACAGGTCAGCCTGCCAGGCGGCGACGCGCACCAGCCGCAATCCTTCCGGCGCGCCGCGCCGAAACACGTCGCGGCCGAGCCGATCGCGTGCCACCAGCCGGGCGCCCGCCTCACGCATCGCATCCAGCCGCTGCAGACGAAGCTGCAAGCGCAGCGCCAGCTCCTCCGGGCTCGGCTCCTCGAGCTCGTCGCGTGGCAAGAGCAGCCCCGATTTCAAGTAAGCGAGCCACGCCGCCATCACCAGATAATCGGCAGCGAGCTCCAGCCGCAGCACGCGCGCATCCTCGATGAAGGCGAGATATTGCTGGACCAAGGCGAGGATCGAGATCTCGCGCAGGTCCACCTTCTGCGCGCGGGCGAGCGTCAGCAGCAGGTCGAGCGGACCCTCCCAGCCATCGAGCGCAAGGGTGAGCGTCTCGGTCGGGTCCTCGATCGCGCGCGCGCGAATCTCAGGCATGCGCCAGCAGCGCATCGCGGGTCGCGACGAGCGCCTCGAACGGAGTCGCGTCGGCCGCTCCGGCGATCGTCGCCATCGCCCGCGAGAGGCGCGCCTCAGCCTCGGCGCCGATCGCGCCGACAGCGCCGGCCACCGCCGCCATCTCGGCCATGTCGCCCGAACAGTGCAGCGCGATGTCGCAACCCGCCGCGAGCACGCCGGACGCGCGCTCGGCGAAGCTTCCGCTCAGCGCCTGCATGCCGAGATCGTCCGACATCAGCAGGCCGGTAAAGCCGATCCGCCCGCGAATCACCTCGCCGATGATCGTCGGCGACAGGCTCGCGCACTGTTGCGCATCCCAGACCGGATAGACGACGTGCGCGGTCATCGCCATCGGCGCGTCGCGCAGCGTGACGAAGGGCTCGAGGTCGCGTTCCAGCGCTGCGGCGTCGGCGTCGACCACCGGCAGTTCGACATGGCTGTCGGCCATCGCCCGGCCATGGCCCGGCACATGCTTGACCACGCCGACCACGCCACCCGCGCGCAGCCCCCCGATCACCGCCCGGCCGAGCGCCGCGACGCGCATCGGCTCTGCCCCCAGCGCACGATCGCCGATGATATCGTGCGCGCCGGGCGCGCGCACGTCGAGCAGCGGCAGGCAGTCGACGTTGACGCCGACCTCGGCGAGTACCGTGGCGATCGCCTGGGCGTTGACGTGCGCCGCTTGAATCGCGGAGACCGGCGCCCGCTCGTAGAGTGCGTCGAACCGCTCCGCCTTCGGGAAGGCCGGCCATTCCGGTGGCTGCAGGCGGGCGACGCGGCCGCCCTCCTGGTCGATCAGGATCGGCACGTCGTCGCGGCCGGACAGAGCACGCAGACCATCGGTGAGGCGACGGAGCTGCCCGCGATCCACGCAGTTGCGCTTGAACAGGATGTAGCCGGCCGGATCGGCCTCGGCGAAGAAGGCGCGCTCGTCGGCAGTCAGCTCCGGGCCGGACAGCCCCAGGAAGATCGGCTTCATGCCGCGATGCTAAACGCCGCGTCCCGGCCGGTCCAGCGGCGGCGGCTATCCTCTCCCGCGTGCGGGAGAGGAAGCGGATCAGCCGGCGACGACTGCGCAGGTCTCGCCGGCGACCTTGAGCTTGCCGCAGATCGTCTGCGCCTCGCCGCCGACGCCAACGCGCAGCCGGTACATCGTGCCCTTGCCGATGCTGACCGGGCTCACCGCACCCGAATAGGGCTTGAGATAGGCGAAGCGGCCG
The DNA here is from genome assembly GCA_964247195.1 of uncultured Sphingomonadaceae bacterium. Lineage (GTDB taxonomy): Bacteria > Pseudomonadota > Alphaproteobacteria > Sphingomonadales > Sphingomonadaceae > JAQGLK01. Next base: position 625 of record CAXTTP010000041.1, on the reverse strand, counting down.
GACAGCGATTTCCACGCGTCGTTCGCCTTGGCCTGGCTCGAGAACGCGCCGAGCTGGATCGTGCCGCCGGCGACCGAAGCTGCGGGCCGCGCGGCGGCGACCTCGACCTTGGCGACCTTGGCGACCTTGGCGACCTTGGCGGGCTTCGGCGGAAGCGGCGCGGTCGCAGCGGCATCGGCGGTGGCGCTGCCCGCGCCCCGCACCGGCGCCTCCGGCAGTGCCGAGATGTCGATCGCCGAATTGGGTTCGGCACCGGTGCTCGCCGCGAACGCGGCGTCGCCCTTGCCTTCGACCTTCATGCCGCCCGGCGTCGCGGGCTTTTCCTTATAGGCGCCGGCCGGCGCCGCGATGAGTTCGCCATCGCCGTTGCCGTCCGCCTGACCGCGATCCCGCAGCCAGAACACACCGCCGACGACCAGGCCGAGCGCGACCAGCGCCGCGATCAGGGCGGCGACCAGCGTGCCCGCACCTGCGCCGATGCCGGCGCTGCGGTCGCGCGGCTCATCATCGTCGACCGACTCCAGCCAAGGTAGCCGGTCCTCATCCACAGCGTTCATCCGGTCGATATCAGACATCACGCCATCTCCTCGGCAGCCTTAACTCCCATTAAGCGCAAACCGTTACG
>CAXTTP010000040.1:0-15101 GCA_964247195.1 uncultured Sphingomonadaceae bacterium | reverse complement strand
CGCCGACATCAGCGCCATCCAGCGCGACCTCGGCTTCGCGCCAACCACCGCGATCGACGTCGGCGTGCCCAAGTTCGTCGAATGGTATCGGCAGTATCACGGCGTGTGAACTACCCGGGAAGCCCCGGGAACTGCATAAACGCCTGTCCTACAGGAACATCCGTGGAACATATAGGGATGGTGACCAGCGTCACGACCCTTCCACGTCTCCTGAGGTGCCATCATGCCATCCGAAGCGACGAGGCCGATCCTGGCTTTCTCCTCCTCCGTTCCCGAATATGCCGTCTCCTTTCGCGTCGGCGACGACGTGGCCCAGCTCGTCGACATCGCGCATCCCCTGCCCACCCAGCCGGCTATGGCGCTGGCGACGAGCGTTCCGCTCGCCGGCTCGGCCTCCGCCACGACCGTCGCGGGGCCGTTCACGCCGCAACTCGGCCGCACGATCTGGGTGACGCTCTCCGGCACCTGGAGCGGCAACGTCCAGCTGCTGCGCTCCACCGACGGCGGCACGACCCGGCTTCCGCTCACTGCCGGCGGCACGGCCTGGGGCAGTTTCAGCGCGGCCGCTAACGAGCCCGTCACCGACGAATCGGACGGTGCCGCCACCTATTATCTTGCGATCACCATTACATCCGGCACGCTGACCTACCGGGTGGCGCAATGAGCGGCTTCGATCCGGTCGCGCGCGGACTCGCGCTCAAGGCCAGGGTGGACACGATCCCGGTGAAGGGGCCGCTGCCGGCCGGCTTCTATTCCGGCCCCGCTCTGCCCAACAACGCGCCGCTCGTGCAGCAGACGATCAAGTCGGACAGCATCTATCCATGGTCCTCCTATCCGGCGCTCGGCGTGTTCGAGTACACGCATGACGGATCGCAGGGCTATCTCTACCACCTGACGCAGGGCCCCAACATGGGCTCGGGCGCATCGCTGATCGGGCTGGGCATCGACCATGGCGGCGTCGGCCTGTTCGTGAACAACAAGCAGAACGGCATCGGCATCAAGATCACGCAGAACAGCACGATCTTCGACAGCGGCGCCTACGGCATGCTGGTCAACGGCGGCAAGGGCGCGGCGCCGGCTGTGTTCATGCAGCAGAACAACGATGCCGGATCGGGCAATGCCCAGCCGCTGCTCGTGCTCCACGCCTACCAGACATTCAGCGCCGGCAGCCAGCACACGCAGGAGTGGAAGAAGCCGAGCGTCGCTACCCCAAATACGGGCGCAGTCGCTGGCTATGTCCTGTCGGAAGGGCAGCTCGTCTGGCAAGCCGGCGCGCAGTTCCTCAACAATGCCGCTGGCGTCGATGGCCCGGATCTCGCCGTGGTTCCCGTCACCATCACCGCATCGACCGGACAGACGGCAAACCTGCAGGAATGGAAAGTGCAGGGCACCGGTACCGTCGCCTACATCGCCAAGGACGGCACGCTGGTCTCGGTCGCGGCGGTGAAGAGCGAGGGCGCCGGCGCGAAGCTCGAGATCAACAACAGCTCGGGCGTTTCCGGCTCCCGTCGCTACATCCTCACCGACACCGGCAGCTCGAACCTGGCGATCCGCGGACGAACCGACAGCGGCGGGGCGTCGACCGACATGCTGACGATCGGCCACCAGACGAAGAACCTGGGTGTCGGCGGCTTCGCCAGCCTGGGGGGCGCGACCGGCGGCGCGGTCGGCCTGCCCAATGCGACCGCGCCAGCGAGCAACCCAAGCGGCGGCGGCATCCTCTACGTCGAGGCCGGTGCACTCAAATATCGCGGATCGGGCGGTACCGTCACCACGATCGCAGCGGCCTGAACCGGCGAAGGGGCGGCTGGTTCATGGCCGCCCCTTCCGCCTTCGCCGGCAGTCGCCGGTGGCGGGCGATCCCGTCAGTGCCAGACCCTGATCGAGGAAACGTCGAGCGTGTGGTCGGCCGCCCCGTCCATCTTGGCGATCTGGAAGACCAGGAACAGCCTGTCCTGATCGCAAATCTCTGGCGACTGCAGGGTTCGCTGCGGCTTGCCGTTCAGGAACCAGGTGACCTTGCCCGGTTGCCATAGCAGGCCGAAGCGGTTCCACTTCCGGTAGCTTCCCCCCGGCGGCAGGTGAATGCGCTGATCGTTGTTGTGCGTCGACTTGCGGTCATGCCAGTCGTGCATGGTGCCGCCATAGTCGCTGGCATCGCGCCCTTCCATGATGTCCAGCTCGCAGAAGCGCGCGCCGGGCGCCTTGGGGTTCACCAAGCCCGCCTCGCTCGCCAGCCAGAAGGCCGGCCAGGCGCGATCCGACGGATCGTAGCGCATCCGCGCCTCGAAATAGCCGAACTGGAAGAAGGTCGGCGTGCCGGCGCCATCCGGTCCGGGCGGCGGCTGGACGCCACGAAAGGTCAGGCCAGTCGGGAAAGTCGCAAACGAGGTGTTGACGCCGTGACCACCTCCTTGCGGCGTCGTCACGCGGAGGCCGAACGACGTCTGCCGGGTAAGCGACGGCGGCACCGTCACGCCCAGCGATCGAAGCGGATACCAGCGATGCGCGCCGAACCCATCCGGGCTTGGATCGAAGCCGCGGAAGTTCTCGTCGAAGACGAGCCTGTCATAACCCGCCGCAACCGCCTCCGCCGGCGGCTGGTCGGCAGCCACGGCCGCGCCGGAGAGGAGCAGGCCGGAAACGGCTGCGAGGATCGATCGAATACGCATCTGTCGTCGTCTCCACCCCCGGGGGATGTATGCGGGGAGACGGCATTTACCGGAAGCGACCGAAAAGTCCGGCCCGCTTGTACCGGGACGAACCGTTCGGACGATCCGACGAAAGGCAAATAGTGCTCAGACGGCGAACCGGAGATAACCGTCGGCGAGCTTCCGCACGGCTCGATCCCAGGTGAAATCGGCCCGGATCATGGCGGCGGCGTTCGCGCCGAGCCGCTCCAGCCGACCATCGCGATGGGCCGCATCCGCCCTGCCCAGCAGCGCGGCAATCGCCGTCGCGGAGAGTTCGGGCAGAACCATACCGGCATCGGCGCGTGCCACGTTGCCAGCCAAATTGGTTTCTTCCGAGACGAGCAGCGGCAGCGCCAGGGCGGCGGCCTCGAGCGCCGCCATCGGCATGCCTTCCCACCGCGACGGATGCACGAACAGGTCCATCTGCCGCATCAGCTCGAGCTTCTCCGTGCCGAAGCGGGCGCCAAGGAACCGCACCGTGTCGCCAAGGCCCAGTGCTGCGGCCTGCCGCTCGGCCGCCGGCCGGTCGGCGCCGTCGCCGATCAGCCACAATTCGCCTCGTCCGCCGCTCCGACGGTAGCCGGCGAAGCCATCCAGCAGCAGATCCAGCCCTTTGTGGCGCATGGCGATCCGTCCGACGAAGCCGAACAACGGCTCCGGATTGCGGGAACGCGCCGGTGCTTCCCCGGTCGGCATCCCCTGCCCGTTCGGAACCACGAGCGCCGGCGGCAGCGTGAGGAGCGCGCGCACCGCATCGGCCTCGTGATCGATCATAAGATGGATCGCCGCGGCGTTGCCCACCGTGAACCGATCGAACATCGCGAGGAAGAGGCGCTTCACCAGCCGGTTCTTCTTCAGGCTCGCCGCGGAATAGGCGCCGTGCGGCGACACGATCCACCGCAGCCCGGCCGCCTGCAAGCGCCGGGTGACCAGGAAGAATTCCGGCAGCAACGTACCGTGAAGATGGAACACCGTGCCGGACGCCGTGCTTGCGATCGCCTGGCGCAAACGGGGATCGAGGCGGAAGCGGAACCTGCTGCGCCCGAACAGGCGCAAACGGTAGCCACGTGCGGCGTCGCTTTCGCCATGATCGGGGGCGATGCCCCAGATCTCGACATCCTGGCCGAGGCCGGCGCCGGTCGTTGCGAGATTATGGGCGATAACGTTGATGCCGTTGGCGCGATCCGGGTTCGCCTTGCCGATCACGACATGGCGAACGGGGATTGCCAGCGGATCACGGCTCGACATCTCGTCCGCCTTTCCGGCGACGCTTATTGTTTCCGCACCCCTACCAGGGCGAGGTGATGTCAACGCTCAGCGGCGATCGATCGATCCGCGTTCGGCCACGCGCGCCGTTTCAGCGCTCGTCATGCCCTCGCTCGTGCGCGATAAGGAGCGCCTCATATTCGCTGAGGATGCGCTCCCAGCGGAAGCGCTCGGCGAAGCGGGCGTGGGACGCGGCGCGCATCGCCGCGCGCTCCGCGGGCGCGTCGAGCAGCCGGTCGAGCGCCGCAGCGCATCCGTCCGCGCCGGCGAAATAGCGGCCGCCTTCGCCCGCCACCCAGCGGTTGAACGAATTGTCGTGCGCGAGCACCGGCGCGCCAGCCCCGAGTGCCTCGACGAGCGACGGATTGGTGCCGCCGACCTGATGGCCGTGGACGTAGAGCGCGCCATGCGCCCGGATCGCGGCAACCGTCGCGGCGTCGTAGATCGCGCCGGGAAACAACACCTCGGGCGATGCCGCGTCGAGCACGGCACGGTGATACGGATTACCGTCGCGGTTGAACGTGCCGAGCACCGCGAGCCGGAAGCCGCGCGGCCGCGCGGAAAAGCCGCGGACGATCTCGAGGAAGCTGTTCTCCGGCTCGGGCCGGGCGATCACCGAGAGGAAGCGGCCCGGCTCCAGCCCGAGCGGGCCGAGCGGCGCGGGGTCGGCGCCGGAGACATCGTCGGCCCCATAGGGGATCATCGTGATCTTCGCCGGCGCGGCGATCTTCTGGAGGTGGCGCTCGATCTCGGGATGATCGGCGATCAGGTGCGTCCCGAACCGGGCGCCCGCGCGCTCGTTGAGCCACAACCAGGCGCGCTCGTGCGCCTTCCACTTGGCGCGCTTCCACTCGAGTCCGTCCATGTTCACCAGGTTGGTGAAGCCCCGGGCGGCGAGGCGGCCGGTGAAGGAGGCGGTGTTGTAACCCAGCGTGAGAACGAGTTCGCGCGGGCGCTTCAGCACCTCGCTGACGGTATGCCAGTCGAAGACGATGGTGCCTGCCGCGCCTGGCGGGGCGACGGGAATGTTGACGCGGTGGACCCCCTGCCACTCGTCCTCCGCGACCGGCCCGCTGCCGTCCACCTGGCAATAGACGGTGACCCGCCAGCCGCGCTCGGCGAGCCACGGCGCGAGCCTGGCGGCGAACGTTTCGAACCCGCCATGCGCCGCCGGCACGCCGCGCGTACCAATAATCGACAGTCGGCGCGCCCCGCCCGAACCCCTGATATTCGCCAAACGTCCCCCCGATGCCGCTACGTTTGTTGCACTGCGGCAATTGCATCGACTATGCGACTATAGCAAGAGCGCGACAAAGCGGCGGATCCGGTGAATGCGGCAACGTCCCGATGGGGATCGAGATTGACGGCGATCTTCGCCTCTGCCTGCCGTCCTCGCGCGGCGGCAGCCGCATGAACGCCGCCGTTGCGGCACTGTCCCGCGATGCTGTCCCGTTGCGCTGGCTCAGCGACGCGAAGCTTCGGCGCACCTATCTGGCGTTCGGCGATGCCGTTCCGCTCTCCCGCGACCTGACGTTCCTGAGCGGCGCGCGGGCCGCGGCGGAACGGATCGCGCTCGCCCTGCTGCCCCGTCTTGGCCTCTCCCCGCCGGTTACCGATCCCGCGTTGCTGGCGGGATGGGCGGGCGCGGCCGCCGCGCTCAATCCGCGCGCGGCGCTGCTGCTCCATACCGGCTGGTACAAGGCAACGCTGTTCGTCGGGCCGGTGACGACCAGCGACGGCGAGACGCTGTTCATCAAGCTCTTCGCCGAGCAAACCGCCGCCGCCGCGGAGGCGAGGCGCGCGGAGGCGGCGCGTGCGCTCGTCGAACCGTTCTTCCGGGCGGCTTCAGTGCGGCTGATCAATGGCCCGCTCGTCGCGTATGAACTGATCCGGCACGGTCGCGTCGTGCCCGAGGCGGGCAAGGTCGAGCGGTCGATCGCCGACATGGGTAGGGCCGCGCTCGAACGCTCGACCGAAAGCCGGCCGGCGCGTGCCATCGTCGATCTCGAGTCGCTGGCCGGCCGGCTTTCGGAGCTCGGCCTGCCGCCGCCGCCCCGCACGCTCGACGGGGACGAAGCCGAGCCGCTCGCCGCCGCTCACGGCGACTGCACGCCGTGGAACATCTTCGCCGACGAGGCGGGCCGCGCCTGCCTGATCGACTATGAGCGGCAGGGCGCCGCGACGCCGTTCGCCGACCTGTTCCATTATCGCGTGCAGCCTCAGGCGGTTCGCGGCCGCATCGAACCGGCCGCCGCGGTCCTCGACGGGCTGACATGCCTGACCGGTCACTCGCGCACCGAAATGGCGCGCTGGTTCGGCCTCTACCTCGCCGCGCAGCTGGAGCTCGACCTCGGGCTCTGGTTCGACGAGGGGCGGCGCCATCGCCAGCTGCGCGCTCTGATCGCCGCCAAGTCGGCGCTGCTTGCCGCGACCGACGCCGAGCTTCGGGCAGCCGCCTGATGGACGCCCCGTCGATCCTCTGCGTCCATCCCAATGGCGAACTCTACGGCTCCGACCGGGTGTTCCTGCAATCGGTGCGCGCGCTCAAGGAACGGTGGCCAAAGGCTGCGATCACCGCGCTGGTGCCGTTCGACGGGCCGCTCGCCGCCGAGCTTCGCCGCATCGTCGCCGACGTCCGCGTCGAGCCGATCTATGTGCTGCGGCGTAGCGAACTCGGCCCGCGCTTCCTCGCCCGGCTGCCGCGCCTGCTGGCGCGCGTCGCACGGGCGCGGCGGCTGATGGCGGGGCGCGATCTCTGCTACATCAGCACGGTGGTCGTGGCCGACTTCCTGCTGGCAAGCCGGTTTCGGCGCCGTCCGGTCCTCGTCCATGTCCACGAGCTGCCGACCGGCGCGACGCGTCTCGTGTTTTCAACATTGCTGAAGACGGCGAACGCCGCGTTGATCCACATCTCGGCGGCGGTGCGGAACAGCTTCGCCGGCCTGGGCGGCAGGCACGCCTTCGTGGTGCCGAACGGCGTCGCCGCGTTCAAAGGCCCGGCATCGGGACCGCGCGACGACGGGCGACTGCGCCTGCTGCTGATCGGGCGGTTCAATGCCTGGAAGGGCCAGCCGCTGCTCCTCGACGCGCTCGCCATGATGCCCGCCTCGAAATGTGCACGCATAGAGGCGCGGCTCGTCGGCAGCGTCTATGCCGGCCAGACCCATTTTGCCGATGCGATCCGCGAGGGGATTGCGCGGCATGGCCTCGGCGACACCGTCAGCGTGCTGCCGTTCGATCCCGACCCTTCCGGCCATTATGGCTGGGCCGACGTGGTGGTGGTGCCCTCGATCGAGCCCGAGCCGTTCGGGCTCGTGGCGATCGAGGCGATGGCCGCCGGCAAGCCGGTAATCGCCGCCCGCCATGGCGGACTCGCCGAGATCGTCGTCGACGGCGTCACCGGTACGCTGGTACGGCCGGGGGACAGCGGCGCGCTCGCCGCCGCGATCGGCACCTACCTCGACGATCCGGCGCGCGCCGCCCGCGAAGGCGCGGCGGGGGCGGCGCGCTTCGCCAGCGACTATGACGAGCGCATCTACCGCCGGCGCTTCGCCGACATTGCCGCCGGCATGATCGGGAAGGCGGCGCATGCTGGTTGAACGGCTGCTGCGCCTGCTCGGCAAGAGCTACGCGCCGGACCCCCGCCTGCCGGCGGGCCTGGTCGCCAATGTCCTTGCCCAGCGCGGCTGGTGGCTGCTGCGCGGGCTTGTCCGGCTGCGGCGGCGCGTGTTCCTCGGCGGCGGCGTGGCGCTGCGCGGGCGAGGCAGGATCGTCTTCGGCCGCTATGTCACGATCGAACCCGGCTGTCGGATCGACGGTTATGCCGATCCGGCCGTCGCGATCGGCGCGCGATCGAAGCTCGGCGCCTGGACGACGATCTCCAGCACCAGCCACCTCTCGAAATATGGCAAGGGCGTTCGCATCGGCGCCAATTGCGGCTTCGGTGAATATGGCTATTTCGGCGCGGCCGGGGGGATCGAGATCGGCGACGACGTCATCGCCGGCCAATATGTCAGCTTCCATTCCGAGAACCATGTCTTCGCCGACCCTGATGCGAAGATCCGCGACCAGGGCGTCACCTCCGTCGGCATCCGCCTGGGTAGCGATATCTGGATCGGCGCCCGCGTGACCTTCCTCGACGGGGCCGAGGTCGGCGACCATTCGGTGGTTGCGGCAGGATCGGTAGTGACCGGAAAGTTCGGTCCGCGCTCGCTGATCGCGGGAACGCCGGCGCGGCTGATCCGCGCGATCGGCGCGGACGGGGGCCAGCCGGAATGAAGGTCCTCCTCGTCGTCTACAAGATCGAGCGCGGGCGCGGGTCGGAGGACGGCAGCGGCTACGGCTTCGTCAGCGGGATGATCGCGCAAGGGCTCGACCTCACCGTCGTCACGCGCCGCAACAATGCCAGCCTGCTCGCGGGCGATCCGCTGTTCGAGGGCGTTCGCGTGATCGGCGTGGACGTGCCGCGCTGGCTGGGCTTCTTCAAGCGTGGCGGCCGCGGCATCATCCTCTATTATTATCTCTGGCAGATCGTCGTCGGCCGGCTCGTCCGCCGGCTGCAGCGCGAGCAGCGCTTCGACATCGTCCACCAGTTCAACTTCCATACGGACTGGGCGGCGCATTTCCTTCGCAACCCCGGCGGCCGGCTGATCTGGGGGCCGGTAGTGCACCACGAGCGCGTGCCGGGCGATTTCATCCGCCATGCGCGCGGCCGGATGATGGCGGGCGAATGGCTCCGCGCTGCGGTCAAGTCCGCCTTCTGGCACCTCGATCCGTTCCTGCGATCGGCGGTGAGGCGCACCGACCTGGTGATCTATGGCAATGCCCGGGTCGCGCCGCCGTTCGAACAGGCGCGGGCGCGAACCTGGTTCCGCGCTTATGCCAGCGGGGCTACAGCGCTTGAGGGCGAGATCGCGCAGCCCGAGCAATTCTCGTTGCTGTCGGTGGGTCGGCTTACCCCGCTCAAAGGTTTCGACACCAGCGTCGACGCCTTCGCCACCTTCCTGAGCCGAAATCCGGGCGCAGACGCGACGCTGACGATCATCGGCGCCGGCCCGCTCGATGCCCCGCTTCGTGCCGAGGCGAAAGCGCGCGGGATCGAGTCGCGGGTCCGCTTCGTGCCGTGGATCTCGCAGGCGGAACTGCGCGGCTTCTACGCGACATCGGCGGCGTTCCTGTTTCCGAGCTTCGAGGCGCAGGGCCTCGTGGTGGCGGAGGCGATGGCGGCGGGCCTGCCGGTGATCTGCCTGGCGGACACGGGACCCGCCTTCGTCGCCGGCGACTGCGCGGTCGTCATCGCGCGCGGTCCCTACCGGGCGGTGGTCGAGCGCACGGCCGATGCGATCCAGACGCTCTGGCGCGAATATGTCGACGGCGCGCCCTATGCGCAGCGCATGGCCGCCGTCCATCGCCATTACGGGACGCGGCTGCAGGCCGATCGCTTCGTCGACGAGACCCTGCGCCACTACCGGGCCCAGGTCGGCGATGCGCAGGCACGCGCATGACCGGGCCCGCGACCCCCCGCAACTTGACGTCCGGTGGCAGGTGGGCATGGATGCTGCGATGCAGCCAAAAAGGGGAATGACGTGAGCCGGTTATCTCGCTCAGGCGTGTCGAAGCGCGTGCTCGTGACGGGCGGTGCCGGCTTCGTCGGATCGCACCTGTGCGATCGGCTGATCGCGGAGGGCCATCAGGTCCTGTGCGTCGACAATTTCTTCACCGGCACGCGCCGCAACGTCGCCCATCTGCTCGACAACCATGATTTCGAGCTGATGCGGCACGACGTGACCTTCCCGCTCTACGTGGAGGTCGACGAGATCTACAACCTCGCGTGCCCGGCGTCGCCGGTACATTATCAGTTCGATCCCGTGCAGACGACGAAGACCAGCGTGGTCGGCGCGATCAACATGCTGGGCCTCGCCAAGCGGACCAAGGCAAGGATCCTCCAGGCTTCGACCTCCGAAGTCTATGGCGATCCGCAGGTCCACCCGCAGCGCGAGGAATATTGGGGCAACGTGAACCCGATCGGCATCCGTTCCTGCTACGACGAGGGCAAACGCTGCGCCGAGACGCTGTTCTTCGACTATCGTCGCCAGCACGGGCTGCCGATCAAGGTGGCACGGATCTTCAACACCTACGGATCGCGCATGCACCCGAACGATGGCCGCGTCGTCTCGAACTTCATCGTCCAGGCGCTTCGCGGCGAAGATATCACCATCTATGGCGACGGCAGCCAGACGCGGTCCTTCGGCTACGTCTCCGATCTCGTCGACGGGCTCGTCCTGCTGATGGGATCGGACCCCGACGTGACCGGGCCGATCAACCTCGGCAACCCGCGCGAGTTCACGATGATCGAGCTTGCCGTAGAGGTTCTCGAGCTCACCGGATCCAAATCCAGGTTAGTTTACCAGCCGCTCCCGCTCGACGACCCCAAGCAGCGCCAGCCCGATATCGCTCGCGCCCGCGAGCAGCTCGGCTGGGAACCGCGCGTGCCGCTGCGCGAAGGACTGACCAGGACGATCGAATATTTCGATGCGCTGCTGCGAAGCGAGCGCCTCTCCGCGGCATGACAGCAATAGCCGAGCCTCAGCCGCGCCTGCGCCGCCGCTCCACGATCTGGGAGCGTGCGCGGTTCTGGCTGTCCGTAATCCTGCTCATCCTCTGCATCAGCGGCGGCGGCGGCCCGACGCCGCTGCGCGAACTGATCGCGCAGTTGCTGGGCGCGGCGTTGCTCGTGCTGGTCGCCGCCGCCTATCGCGGCGGCGGGACGCTGCCAGGACGGCGGTTCGCCGACGTGCTGATCTTGGTGATCGTGGCGCTGCCGCTGTTGCAGATCGTGCCGCTCCCGCCCGGCTGGTGGGAACAGCTCCCCGGCCGGGGCACGACCTCCGACATCGACAACCTGGTCGGGCTGGTGGGGATCGCCCGCCCGCTCAGCATGGATCCGGACGCCACCCGACGCGCGGCGCTGGCACTGGTGCCGCCGGTGGCGCTGTTCCTCGCGATACGGGACGAGTCCCTGCGGCGACGGCTGCTGCTGATGCGCGTCGTGCTCGGCTGCGCGCTTGCGAGTCTCGCGGTCGGGATGGTCCAGGTCCTCCAGCCTGGTACATTCGAATTCTACGATTTCATGCACCACGGCCTGCCGGTCGGCTTCCTCGCCAACCGTAACCACCAGGCGGACCTGCTCACGATCGGTGCGCTCGCCGCGTTCGCCGCCTTCTCTCGCGGCAACAGCCAAGCCATTATAAGCGCGGGTGCGCGGCGGTGGATGCGCCGGTCGCTGGCCCTCCTGCTCCTGATCGGCGTCGTGGCGACCCGGTCGCGCGCCGGCGCGGTGCTGGCGATGGCGATATTGCTGCTCCACGCCGTGCTCAGCTGGTGGAGCAATCGCCGTCCCGCCGAAGAAGGCGCCCGCCGCTGGGGCCGCGCGCTCCTGGCGATCGCCGCCGCCGCAGCGCTTGCGGTGGCCGTAATCGTGTTCAGCGGGGTGGCGCAGACCGCTCTCGCCCGCTTCGGCGCCGGCGACGATCCGCGCTTCTCGATCTGGCGCGACAGCCTGGCGGCGATGCGCGCCGCCATGCCGGTCGGAACCGGTCTTGGTACATTCGTTCCGGTGTTCGCATCCTTCCAGTCACTTGAATCCGTCGACGTGACCTATGTCAATCACGCCCATTGCGATTACCTCGAAATCGCGCTCGAGACCGGAATGGCAGGGCTCCTGATCGTCATCGCCTATCTTATATGGTTCGCGCGGCAGACGCTCCGTAACGGTGCCGCCAGCGGTCCGCTGGGGCGGTCGGCAGCGCTTATGATATTGCTGCTCCTGCTCCATTCCTTCGTCGACTATCCGCTGCGCCAGATGACGCTGGTGGTTATCTTCGCACTGGCGAATGCGATGCTGCTCCCCGCCGCCGGGGAAGCTTCCTTAACCCGGCCGAGAGCAAAGCCGGGGCCGGACGCGGCCGGTTGGCCAAAAGCGTCCGTTTCGGATAGCATTGACGTTAGCGGTGAATTTGGCATGTCGCGTGGGGTGGAGATGTGATGAAGTTGTGCAATCGTGCTGCGCTGCTCGCCAGCCTTGCGGCGCTGACCGCCTGCGAGAGCGCACCGCCGGCGCTGCCGTCGGGCGCGGCCGCGCTCAGCAGGGATGCCGCGGCGAAAGTGAGCGCGCAGCCGGTTCGCGAATATCTGATCGGACCGCTAGATACGATTGCCATCAACGTCTTCCAGGAGCCCGACCTCAGCGTGAAGGATGTCCAGGTCGACGCATCGGGCAACATCCTGTTCCCGCTGATCGGATCGGTACGCGCGTCGGGCAAGACCACGTCCGAGCTATCGGCTGAGATCGCCGACCGGCTCCGCCTCTACCTCACCAACCCGCAGATCTCGGTGCTCGTCCAGACCTCGGTGTCGCAGACCGTCACGGTCGAGGGCTCGGTCACCGAGCCCGGCGTCTACGAGATGAAGGGACCGATCCGGCTGCTCGATGCGATCGCCATGGCCAAGGGCACGACCCGGGTGGCGAGCCTGCGCGACGTCGTGCTCCTGCGCGAGGTGGACGGCAAGCCGGCGGGGGCGCTGTTCAACGTCCGCAAGATCCAGCGCGGCGAGATGGAGAACCCCGAGATCCTCGGCAACGACACGGTCGTGGTCGGCCTCTCCAACGTCAAGGCGGCATGGCGCGACATTCTGACGACGGCGCCGCTCATCGCCGTGTTCCGACCGTTCAGGTAGTCTGCAGGCTAGGATCCCATAGTAATGACCAGCAAGGTGGCGATCTTTCACGGCGGCGGGGTTCCCGCGCCACAGGCCGTCGCTCCGGCCGAGGAGCAGGAGCGGGCCCCGGAGCTCGACCTGCGCCTCATCTGGAGCATCCTGAACCGGAACCGCATGATCATCGCCGCGATCCTGGCGGTGGCACTGATCGGCGGCGTGATCGTGACGCTGTTGACGACGGCGCGCTTCCGTTCCGCCGCGACCGTGCAGGTCGAGCAGCAGGCCAGCAAAATCCTGAACAGCTCCGTCGACGACGACACCACCGTCGCTCCCCAGGAGGTCGAACGCTTCCTCCAGACCCAGCTCGAAATCCTGAACAGCCGCGCACTCGCCAACCGCGTCGCCGAGACGCTCGGCCTCTATCGCAATGACGACTTTCTCATCGCGATGGGGAGCCACGCGAACGATGGCCGCATCGGCGTGCTGAGCACGGCGGATTCGAAGCGCGAACGCGTGCTGCGCACGCTCCGCAACAATCTCGACGTCTCGATGCTGCACAACTCGCGTATCGTGACGATCTCCTTCTCGAGCGCTGATCCGGTCGTCGCCGCGCGGGTAGCGAACAGCTATGCCGACAACTTCGTCACCTCGAACATCAAGCGCCGCTTCGATACCTCGATCTATGCACGCAACTTCCTTGAGGAGCAGCTCAACGCCACCCGCCGGCGGCTGGAGGATTCGGAGCAGGCGCTGATCGGCTATGCCCGCGCAGCAAGGCTGATCGACGCCAGCGCGGGCGCGAGCACGGGCGGCGACGCGACGATGTCCGGCCCACGTTCGCTGACTACGACCAATCTGGTCCTCGCCAACCAGGCCCTCGCCGAGGCCCGCAACGAGCGCATCGCCGCTCAGGAGCGCTACGAGCAGGCGATGCGGACGCCGCTGATGAACCTGTCCGAAGTGCTCGCCAACCCGGCAATCCAGAACCTGGAGCAGGTCCGCGCGCAGCTTAACGCGACCTACCAGCAGGAGCTGCAACGCCGGACGCCGCAGTTTCCGGCCCAGAAGCAGATCGCCGCTCAGATCGCCGAGCTCGATCGACAGATCACCGACATCGCGACTGCCGTGCGGAGCAGCCTGCGCGATCAGTATGAAACGGCGCGCAGTCGCGAGAAGGGCCTCACCGGGAGCGTCGAGGGCCTGACCAACGACACCCTGACCGAGCAGAACCGCAGCATCCGCTACAATATCCTCCGCCGCGATGCCGACACCAACCGGAGCATGTACGAAGCGCTGCTTCAGCGGTTCAAGGAAGTCAGCGCGTCGGCAGGCATTTCCGCGAGCAACCTGTCGATCATCGATCGCGCGAGCGTGCCGGCGCTGCCTTATGCGCCGCGCGCTTCGCTCAACCTGGCCTTCGCGCTCATCATCGGCTTGGCGCTGGCGGCGTTGGCCGTCTTCGTCCGCGAGAAGTTCGACGATTCGGTGCGCACGATCGACGACGTCAACAACAAGCTCGGCATCCGCTTCCTGGCGAGCACGCCGATGCTCCCCAAGGGTCGGTCGGTGGTCAATGTCATCGACGACAAGAGGTCGTCGCTTTCGGAGGCCTATTCGACGCTCCGAACGACGATCGAGCTTCTCCCCCAGGGGATGCTGTCGTCCATCCTCGTGTGCAGCGGTCGGCCGTCCGAGGGCAAGTCGACGACCGCTTACGCACTGGCCAAGGACTTCGCCCTGTCCGGCCGGAGCGTCGTGCTGGTCGACGGCGACCTGCGCAAGCCATCGCTCCACAGCATGACCGGAGTCACCACGGCAAAGGGCTTCTCCGGGCTCCTCGCCCGCCTCAGCACGGTCGAGGAGGTGCTGCAGCCGACCAGCACGCCCAATCTGAGCGTCATCGCCGCAGGGCCGCTGCCGCCCGCGCCGGCGGAGCTGTTGAGCGGCGTGACGTTGCCGGCTGTGATGGGTGCTCTCCGCGAGCGGTTCGACCTTGTCGTCGTCGACGGTCCGCCGCTGCTCGGCCTGGCCGACGCGCTCGTGCTCGCCGCGAACGTGGACGGAACGCTGTTCGTGGTGGAGGCCAACGGCTCCAGCCGCGGTGTCGTCAAGACCGCGATCCGCCGCCTTCAGGCCGCCCACATCAACATCCTGGGCGCCGTGCTGACCAAGTTCGATCCGTCCCGCTCCGGCGCGGGCGACGCCTACGGCTATTCCTATTATCAATATTCGGCGGAGCCGAGTGCAGACAGATGACCGGCGCATCCCCGGCCGCAGGGCCGAGCGACTGGCGCGCACCGCCGTTGCCGCCAGTGGCGCAGCGCTGATCGCCTGGCAGGCGATCAGCCTGTCGGGGGGAGCGTTCGCGGTAGCGACGGGGCGGCCGGAAGCGGCGTTGCGGCTATCCCCCGGCAGCGCCGCCGC